>JABMQR010000275.1 GCA_013202335.1 Bacteroidota bacterium | reverse complement strand
CTGCCTTCCCAGCCCAAGCTGCCTTCCCAGCCCAAGCTGCCTTCCCAGCCCAAGCCAATTTAGTAACCCAAGCTGCCTTCCCAGCCTCAACTTTCCTTTTCACACATCCAGCAGTAAACCGAGTGATTTCCGTTTAAATTTGATTTTTCCGGTGATTTTTCTGTACAAATATCCTGTCGGACGGGGCACTTAGAATAGTAGATACAGCCTTTCACACTGTCGGTAAATTCTGTCGGAATCTCCCGTTTTGTTTCATCCAAAATCTTTGTCTTCTGAAAATCATCAATTACGGGAACGGCTGCCAGGAGTTTCTGGGTATATGGATGCTGCGGGTTGTCAAATAGTTCCTGGTTGTCGGCAATTTCCATTACCTTTCCGCAGTACATTACCACTATACGCTGGCAGATGTATTTGATAACTCCCAGGTTGTGTGAAATAAAAATATAGCTGAGATCAAATTTGGTTTTCATCTCTTTGAGCAGATTCAGTATTTGCGCCTGAACCGATACATCCAGGCCGGAGGTTGGTTCATCAAATACGATAAATAATGGTTTTGATACAATTGCCCGGGCTATGGCGATTCGTTGCCGCTGTCCGCCGCTGAATTCATGCGGATACCTGAACATCTGCTCTTCAGATAAGCCGACGGTATGTAAGGTATCCAGTATAATCTTCCGGTAGTTTGTCTCTTTCCTGGCTCCCGGTAATCTTTCAAGAGGTTCTTTTACTATATTAAAAACAGTCATTCGCGGATTTAATGATGAAAAGGGATCCTGAAATACCACGCTGAGATTGGGTCGCTCTTTTTCACCGACACCGGCATCGGCACTGGCACCGGCGTACTCTACGACTCCTTCTGTGGGATTATGCAGACCAAGTATCAGTTTACCGAGGGTTGTTTTTCCGCTTCCGGACTCTCCCACTATCCCGAGAGCTTCGCCTCTCTCTATGGCTAAATCAATGTCATCAACAGCTCTGTTCCATCTCTTTTTTCCCAATAATGTGGTGCTTTTAACGGGGAAATATTTTTTCAACCCTTTTATTGATACAATGTTATCCATGTTTCTCCTCAGCCTTCAGGTTCAAATAAATGACAACATACTTGATGCAGATCATCAATACTTATCTCTTTGGGGAACACAACGTCGCACTTCCCCTCTATCTTTTGCTTGCAGCGAGTATGAAAGCGGCATCCTTTAGGGGGATTCACCAGGCTGGGAACAAAGCCGTCGATACTTTTCAATGTCTGACCCTCAGAACCGTCACCATCATCACCAGGTTTCGTTATTATTGAGGGGATGGCATTCAGCAGGAGTTTTGTATAGGGATGCGAAGGGTTCCGGAATACGTGTTCAACTTTTCCCTTCTCCACTATTTGTCCCGCATACATTATTATTACATCATCACAGCATTCACTGATGAGAGCGAGATCGTGCGTGATAAAGAGGACCGCCATGGTGGTTTTTCGCTGAAGTTCCACCACCAATTTCAGAATTTCCTGTTGTGTGGTCACATCCAGGCTGGTGGTAAACTCATCTGCTATTAACAAACTGGGCTGACAGGCCAGAGCAATAGCGATACAGACTCGTTGCTGCATTCCACCGCTCAGTTCGTTTGGGAACTGGGTAAAGCGTGTGGCCGGTTGGGGAATCTGTACGCTGTCCAGGATGTCGATAGCAATCTTTTTCGCCTCTTTTCCCTTTATACCCTGATGCAGTGCCAGTGTCTCCATGAGATTGACACCAATACGTTTGGAGGGATTGAGGGCGGCCTGCGGTTCCTGAAAAACGATGGAGATTTCACCCCCGCGAAGTGCGCTCAGCTCTTTTTTGGATTTTTTCAGAATGTCTTCACCCTTGAAGAGGATTTCGCCATTTTTAATCACGGCAGCTTCGGGCAAGAGTTTCAGCAGTGAAAAGGCTGATACCGATTTCCCGCAGCCGCTTTCACCGGCCAGTCCGAGCCATCTGTTCTGCCCTATACTGAAATTAATTGAATCGAGGACTTCAGCTGTTCCAAGATAGCTATTAAAGTTCACAGAAAGATTTTTTACTTCCAACAGTTCCAACAGTTCTTTATCCATACTCTACTTTTCATCCTTACGTATATGTATCAAATTCCCCAACCAGGTAAAGCGTAACGGCTTGAACTCTTTTAATCTTCTCAGACGCGGGTCAAAGGCATCTCGCAGAGAGTCTCCGAGCAGATTAAATCCAATAACGGTAATAAATATGGCTATTCCGGGAAATACTGCTGTCCACCACGAGAGCATCATGTATTTTCGGGCGAAAGCAAGCATAGCGCCCCAGTCCGCTGCGGGAGGCTGTGCCCCGAGGCCGACAAAGCTGAGGGCGGCAAAGAAGAGTATTGCATCACCAAAATCGAGTGTGGCTTGTACAATTATGGCAGATGAGCAGTTGGGAAATATGTGACGTAATCGTATGACACTGTTTTTTTCCTTCAAAACTTCTGCAAATTTTACATAATCACTCTCCCGTATTGATAATGCCTGCCCGTAGATGAGTCTTGCATATTTGGGCCAGTAGACAATGGAGATTGCCACCATTGAGTTAAGGAAACTGGGTCCGAGAGTTGATGCTAATGCGATGGCGAAAAGCATGGTGGGAAAGGCCAGAAAGATATCGGTTAACCGCATTATCATTTCACCTTTTCTGCCGCCGGGATAGGCGGCAATAAGGCCGATAACACTGCCAATGAGAATAGCTATGCCGACAACAATAGTTCCTGCCGCCAATGAATATCTTGCCCCGAAAATTACCCGGCTGAATACATCCCTTCCCACGGTATCTGTGCCGAACCAGTATTCGGAACTGGGAACTTTTAATTTATTTCCAATATCTACAAAGTAGGGATCATAAGGAGCCAGATAAGGTGCAAAAATAACACATATCAGTAAAATGAGAATAATTGCTGTACCGACTATTCCTGCAGGTGTTGATAAAATAATTCTTATTGTTCGCTTACTTTCCTGAGAACGAAGCTGCCAGATTTCTTTCATTTGTTTCTACCACTATTTATTCGTTATTTTTCACTCATTCAATTCAGATTCGATAATCGAGCCAATTTCATAAATCAAAGATTTATAAGAAATTGGCTTCAGAAGTTTTTTGATAGATGCTTTATCTTATTGCATTAGAAGTAATTATAAATCATCAAAAAACTTCACTATTGGGTAGTTCTTTCAAAATTATTAATTTTGAAAGAACCTCATCAATCAAAATTTAATTCGGGGATCCAGATATCTATAGAGAATATCCACCAGTAAATTCACCAGGCTGTAGAGCAGCGAAATTACCAGGACTACTCCCATTATTGCCGGATGATCAGATTTCAGGATTGATGTATAGGCAAAGTTACCCAGTCCCGGCCATGAGAAAACTACCTCAATTACAATAACACCGCCTAAATAGGCACCATAGAGAACCCCCATAACGGTAAGTACCGGTATAAGAGAGTTTCGGATTCCATGATGAACGATTACTTTATACTGAGAGAGCCCTCTGGCTCTGGCAGCTTTGATGTAGTCTTTACCTAGTGTATCTATCATGGAAGAACGCATCATACGGGTTACTATGCCGATGCCAAAAAAGCCCATGGCAAAGGCCGGCATTATGAGATGTTTAAAACTATCAGCAAAGGATCTCCAGTTGCCTGTCAGCAGGCTGTCGAGGAGATATAATCCTGTTATTTTCGCTGGTTCAAAGGAGGCGGAGGTGACTCTTCCGGGACCTACCCCTCCCAGGAGAAAGTAGAATACAAGCAGTATTATCAGGCCAAACCAGAAATTTGGTAATGATACACCTATCAATGAGATGAATCGGGTCACCTGATCCGGCCACTTATTTCTTTTGAGGGCGGCAATTATGCCAAGAGGCACACCGATAATAAAAGAGAGGAAGACACTGAATGTGGCAAGTTCAAAGGTAGCCGGAAAGAAGTTCCGCATTTCCAGGGCCACAGGCCTTTCTGTGCGAATTGATGTTCCCAGATCACCCTTAAAGAGGTATTTATAAAATTTAAAATATCTCTCGTAGAGAGGTCTGTCGAGTCCCCAACGTGCATTCAATTTCTCAATTTGCTCGGAACTGGCTTGAGATCCTGCCATAGCTATAGCAGGATTTCTGGGGACTACAGCATTTATGATAAATGTTAATGTGGTAATACCCCATAAAACAAAGAACAGTAAAAGCAGTCTTTTTAGAAACCATTTAACCATAACAACAAGTCCTATGCATTTTTACGTTTTATACTGAGATGTATTTGATTGTTTGTGCCCGTTAAGACTAGAAGTAAAAAGACACTCCCGGGAAGCTGAATTATAGCACCCGGGAGTTGAGATTACTATCTTTTATTTTCTATACAGAACAGCATAATCAAATTCAAAAGCATTCGGATTCCCGTCAAAACCAAACACATCTTTCGCAAAGACATTCAATCCAATTTCTTGTCCAATAAAAGCTTCCGGTCCATCAAGAAAGAACTCTTCGCTCAGATCTCTGTAGAGTTGATATCTCTTTTCAGGATCAGTTGCGGTCATTCCTTCATCTGCAAGTGCTTCTATTTTATCATTTTTCCAGCCGGTAATTGATACGTGATGGCTTGAAGGTCTTCCGAACATACTCAGGTGTCCCTCTGCATCGCCGTAGAATACACCAAACCAGTTCTGCTGTGACTGATAGTTACCGGTGAGCAGTTTCTCATCCATGGTTGACCATTCATACTGTTCCAGTGTTACATTTATGCCGATTTTGGCAAGGTCTGACTGTATTTTCAATCCAATTGATTCCCAGTCTGCACCCAGGCCGACACCTGTCCCAATACAGTGTACTACATCAAATCCGTCGGGATATGATGATTCTGCCATAAGTTTTTTAGCTGCTTCCAGGTCATAGTTGAAGATCATGTCATCATCAGTTCCAATTGCGGGTTTCATGATTGGACGATCCATTCTGATTGCTGACATTACGTCGTTAACCAGGGTATCATAATCCAGGGCTAATTTTACAGCCATTCGTACTTTCGGATCGCTGTAGGGGGGATACTGGAGGTTCATCAGGAATGAAGATCCAATATATCGTTTATAGTCATCTACACGGATTGCTGGATTGTCACGTATTTGATTGATGATATCTTTTGGCAGTTCTTTACTTAAGTCGATGTCACCACTGATCAGCATCATCTGCTGTGTAACGGGTTCAGGTACATTCAGATCGATGAAGTAGGTATAAGCAGGTGTTCGGTGGTGTCCGGCTGCAATTCCCCAATAGGTTGGGTTTTTCTCGAGGACAACACGTTCATTTCTCTTCCACTCTTTCAGGAACATAGGTCCGGTTCCGATGGTTGTGTCATTCAGGAATGCTACACCAAGGGAATCGTCTGATGTGATATTTTTCTCAAGTTCATCTTTATCAAGAATACCGCAGTGGGTTAATGAGAGCATATCTGCCCATCCGGCGAATCCTTTGTAGAGGGTCATTCGTACGGTATATTCATCAACTAATTCAATTCCTGATATTTCCATAAATCTGTTCAAAGGCGGATAGGTAGGTGCATTAATTTCCAGACCTCTTTTCAGTGAGTAGACAACATCTTCTGCTGTCATCTCTTTACCGGTAGTAAATTTTACTCCTTTCCGGATGTGCCATGTCCATACCGTTGCATCATCATTTACATCCCATGATTCTGCTAATGCTGGTAAGGGCTGTCCTGGATTGTCCTTATTATAGGCGGTCAATCCTTCATAGATGGTGTTAATCAGGGAACTTTCCTGACTACTGATCATTTGAGCTGGGTCCATTGAACGAAAGTTGTGAGATTCTCCAATGATTATTGAATCCTCTCTGGGCATTTCACCCTCTGCTGCAGCTGCTTCTTCCTGTCCACCTGCGGCAACAAATGAGCCAAGAACCAACAAGGCTATTAAAACCAATAATAACCTTTTCATAAATCCTGATGTTTTTGCATGCATAATTCAATCCTCCTAAAATTTGTTAGAAATCATACATATTATTAAAGTATGTCCCATTTCAGACACACTCTATTGCCTAATTAACCAGCTCCACCTTTCCGCTGATAATTGACCGGTGAACGGCATCTATTACATTCACCCCGTGCAGAGCCTGTTCAATGTTGACGATAGGTTCGGTATCAAGCCGTACATTATCAATAAATGAGTTCAGCATTTCAGCTGCAAAGCCGATGGGTTTTCCATAGATTTCACGTCCGAGAGTTCCGGGATGCGTGTAGATGTCGGTCATTTTATGGATCATCTGATCACGGCAGTCGACTGCTATGGCACCGGTGCTGCCTACTACTTCAAATCTCAGATCGTAGACCAGCGGCATACTATTGGGGAATATCCATGACGAGCTGTATGTTCCGACCATGCCATCCTCAAATTCAATTATGGTGGTGATTGAATCGTATGTATCGACGCCTTTTGTCGGCAGTATTTCTTTCTGTCCGGATGCATACACTGATTTCGCTTTTTTCCCGGACATCCAGAGAGAAAGATCTACGATATGGGGGAAGAGAAACCATCCTACGGTTGAGTCTGCTGCCCAGCCAAGCATTTCGGTAGGGACAAAGATGGAATCGTTGAGCTGTGCGTGAAAGAATTGAATTTCTTCTAGTTCATTCGCTTCAATAGACTCTTTTGCTGATAAAAATACCGGGTTCCAGCGGTTCTCAAAACCTACCAGGGCTTTCACTCCGGCTTTATTAACGGCATCCACCATTACTTTTGCATCTTCGTATGAGGTTGCCAGGGGTTTTTCAATCATCATATGACATTTTTTTGCGGCGGCATCTATTACCGCTTCTCTGTGCAGGTGATCCGGGAGGGCAATGACAACGATATCAAAGTCGTTTTCATCAAGCATAGTTTTATAATTTTCATAACCATTCACACCAAACTGCTCAGTTGCTTCTGCCAGTCGTTTACTATTTTCTTCAGCTACGGCTGTAACCTCTGCGTATGCATTAAATGAGATGGTTTTTGCATACATAGAACCTCTAATACCCATTCCAATTATACCGACTTTCAACATTCCAGTTCTCCTTTTTATAATTTTCTTATAGTTATTTTCAGGTTTCGGTGCTATTACCCAGCACTGTTCTGCACAATTATCACATTACTCTCATTACCAGGAGAGAAATCCTCCATCGAGTGTGAGAGCCTGTCCATGCAGGTAGTTTGATGCGGTCGATGCCAGATAGACGATTGTTCCTTCCAGCTCTTCCAGTTTGCCCATTCTGCCCAACGGAATTTTTGCAAGCAGTTTATTTGCCAGTTCCACATTGTTCTCAAAAGCCCATTTTGTCTGATCAGAGAGGAAAAAGCCCGGAGCCAATGCCATTACCTGGACTCCTTTTTCGCCCCACTCCACTGCCAGTTCTCTGGTTAATCCCAATACAGCGGCTTTACTTGCGGTGTACGAGACCTGAGGAACATAGCTTGATCCCACAAATGCATACATTGAGGCTATGTTTATTATGGTTCCCTGCTTTTGGGTCAGCATGACTTTCCCCACTGCCTGTGCACAATGGAATACTCCTGTTACATTGGTGTTTATGACACTATTCCAATTGGAGAGTGACATTTCTTCGGCTTTCTCAACTGCTGATATTCCGGCATTATTTACCAGTATGTCGATGTGTCCGAATTTTTGTACAATTTTGCTGATGCAGGTTTTTACTTCATCGTTGTTTGTAACATCCATCTGTATTGGGTAGACTTCTGTTTTATACGCTCTCAATTCTTCTGCCACTTGCTGCAGCAGGTCATTGTTTCTTGCTGTTATTGCTACTGAACAGCCGGCCTTTACCAGACCTTTTGCAAAACTTACACCGAGACCCCGGGATGCACCGGTTACCACGGCAACTTTACCGGATAGATCAAACATTGATGCCAGACTCTTGTCCATTCGACCACCTACTCCTGGATTATTTATAACCCCAACCCCTTACTAACTAACAGTAAGTTAGCTTAACATGATTTATTTCATCAGGCAACAATTTTCTACACAATTTAGAACTGTTTTTCAGACAGATTCACGAGAGAGGGATTTATTACCTGTTATGGAAGTTTGATAATAGAGAGTTTTGACCGGGATGCTATTTCAGGATGTAGGGGAATTCCTGGCTCAGGTAGAGTTCCAGTCCCATTTCACGAGCACCCTGCAGGGAAGTATTACGTCCGTAAGCCGAGAAATATACGGGATCTTTCATTTTTCTGATTTGTGCATAGAGTTCATTTAACGGTTTTAAAAACAATTCCTCAGAGTAATTAATTGAACAGATATCACCACTAATGAATATCATTTCAGGGTTCAGTAAAATCTCAATTTTATTGAGCATAAGGATGATACTTTTTATGTGTTCTGTTATTAATTGTACAGCTTGCGTATTACCGTCATATGCAAGATTAAAGAGTGTCTGAATGTCTTTTAAGTATGATTTATCGTGTATTTCCCGTGCAGTATTATCATCTTTCGATATGATCTGCGCTTCGATACATTTTTTATGCAGGGCCTTTAAGGTACATAATTCATTGTAGTTTTCGGCGGGTTTACTGAGGTCATCAACGAAGAATCCTGTTTCCCCGGCGATATTATTTTGTCCCCGATAGAGTGAATCGTTGATAATTAATCCTGCCCCTATCTCTGTTCCCACATCACAAGCAACGATATTGCTGTGCGCTTTAGATAGCTGGCAGTAATTGGCAAAGGCTGCCAGATTGACGATATTCTCTATGCGCACAGAACAGTTGTAGATTGCTGTCAGCTCTTTTTTTATAGGAACTTTTTCAAGGTTCGGGTGATAAATTGCGGTTTCAACATATCCATTTTCCACATTTACTATACCGGGACTTCCTATACAGATCGATTGTATATCTTTAGTTTCACCTTTAATCACATTTTTTACATACTCATCTATAAAACATCTGATTCTTTCAATTATCGGTGCTTCTGATAGGAAATCACACTCCTGAATAGGATATTTATCATTCAGGCTACTCCCCATTATGGTGCAATCAAGCAGATCAATTGCTATAATGATGCTCGTTTTTATGGTTGCCTGAAAATAAGGAACTACACGAGACTGTTTATTTTTCCGATTTTCGGTATGTTCAGCAAAGCCGCGTTCAGTTAACGCATTTAGTGCACGGGTTACTGACGGGAGGCTGATGTTTAGTGCTTTTGCTATTGCATTTTTGTAGGTGGGTCCGCTGTCGCATAAATAGTGAAAAACTGCGGATTGGTTGATAAGGTGCTGAAAGCTTGGATTCGCCATTTGTGTAAGATTGGTATAGTTCATCACTACCTCCAGCAAAGTTACTAACTTAATGTTAGTATAGGAATGCCGGAAGTGAAAGTCAAGCGAAGGTTTTAATTAGCAGTAAAAGGGGTGCCGACATCTTTTCAAGATGGCATCTTTTCCCCGAGGTGGCTATATTAAGAATTCAGCAATTTTTTCGATAAGAAAAATAGGTACTGATAAAAGTCTGAAGGTAATATGTTCTATTTCAGCACCATTTTTTACGCTTGTATCAACTATAACGCTTGATGCCTTATCAAGATTCAAACGGACTCCTTTTCCCAGTTTCTTATGATAAAGAAATTGATGCAGTGATTTTAATGTACCGCTTTTTCCTGATTTAATTTCAACCGGCCAGATTTGGCCTGTTGCGGTTACTACAAAATCCACTTCTGCATTGGTTGATTTCTTTTCACGAAGCCAATAATAGAGTTCAGGTTTTTTTTCCTGACCTGAACCATACAGTAAATGCTGTGCTGCAAACTGCTCACTAGCAGCTCCAATGGTTAATAGTTCATGGGTTTTGAGTGATATGAAATCATTCCAGCTTAAACCACACTGATAGTTCATTAATCCCACATCAAGAAAATAGGGTTTTATGATAGTAGTATCTACACTGGCTTTTAAAGGGATGCCGGAGCAGGAGCTATGATAAACCGGTAGTATTACGCGTGCCTTGATAAGTAATTGAAATGCCTTTTTAAGTTCTCTGGACTGATGATCCCGCGAAATATTACTATACTTAATTTTTTGACCTATGTGGGTTGATATATAGTTAAAGACCATTTCAAGGTGTTCGGTATTCACACGTTTTTTATATTTTGAAAAATCTTCAATATACGTTTCTATTATTGATCGATGTACTTTCTCAACTGCCAGTCCGCTTTTTGTTTCAGAGTAGGTT
>JABMQR010000274.1 GCA_013202335.1 Bacteroidota bacterium | reverse complement strand
GAAGGCATTCACCTTTCTTCTCCGGTTACAGACCTCAGTTCTATTTTAGAACTACTGACATTACTGGTACAGTTAATCTTCCTGAAGATAAACAGATGGTAATGCCTGGTGATAATACTGAGATTTTTGTTGAACTTATCAACCCTATTGCTATGGAAAAAGGACTGCGTTTCGCTATACGTGAAGGCGGCCGAACCGTAGCCAGTGGCCAGGTTGTAGAAATAATCGAATAATGAGGGATAATGGTTTTGTCTGCATGGAATGCAGGCAAAACTTGTATTTGGAGGAATAATGGCCAAAGATAGAATTCGAGTTAGATTGAGAGGGTTTGATGTGGAGCTTGTTGAACAAAGCTCTAAGGCAATAGTACAGACTGTTGTCAGTGCTGGCGCAAAGGTTTCAGGACCAGTGCCTCTCCCTACTCGTATCAACAAATATACAGTACTGCGATCACCGCATGTTAATAAAAAAGCACGTGAACAGTTCGAAATGCGAACTCACAAACGGTTGATCGATATTCTAGATCCTACATCAAAAGTAATGGACGCCCTAATGAAGCTTGAGCTCCCTGCTGGTGTTGATGTAGAGATAAAGCAGTAGAAATAAACAATTGAGGTAAGAGATGTTAGGGCTTATCGGCAAAAAAGTCGGAATGACGCAAGTGTTTGATGAAAGGGGTATTCTTACCCCTGTTACGGTTATCAAGATCGAGAACAATGTTGTTATCGCGGAAAGAACCGTAGAAAAAAATGGCTACAGCGCTTGTGTAATCGGTGCTGTTGACACAAGGAAAAACCGTGTTACAAAGCCTTATGCTGGACAGTTTAAAGAGATATGCGAACCAAGAAAATATTTAATTGAAATGAGGGACTTTGATGCTGAAGTTTCAATTGGTGATGTTTTGGGAATAGATTTTTTTAAAGATATAGCATTTGTGGATGTAGAAGGTACTTCTAAAGGTAAGGGATTCCAGGGTGCAATGAAGCGTCATGGGTTCTCCGGTGGAAGAGCTACACATGGTTCAAAATTCCATAGAGGGCTTGGCGGTACGGGAATGGCGGCAACTCCATCCAGAACATTTAAGGGAACTAAAATGGCTGGAAGAATGGGTGATGCAAAAACCACTGTACAAAATCTTCGTGTTGTTAAATTAGATGAAGATAAGAGTGTAATAATGGTTAAAGGGGCTGTGCCTGGTCCCCGTCAGAGCGTAGTAATTGTCAAGAAAGCAAAGAAGAAGTAGAGGCTAAAGATGAAAGCAAAAGTCTTTTCTATACAAGGCGAAGAGATAAAGGATGTCACGTTAAACGATGATGTCTTTAATAGAGAAATCAGTGATGGTTCAATCTATTACGCCGTAAATAATGAATTGGCAAATCGTAGGGTCGGTACTGCCTGTACAAAAACCAGGGGTGAGGTTAATTATAGTAACAGCAAGCCCTGGAGACAGAAAGGTACAGGTCATGCCCGTGCTGGTGATAAAAAATCACCTTTATGGGTTGGTGGAGGAACTATTTTTGGTCCGAAACCTAGAGACTACAGCTATAAAATTCCCAAGAAGATGAAACGTCTTGCAATGATTTCCCTTCTATCCATGAAAGTTCGGGATGAAGAGATTAAAGTTGTTGAGGATTTTACTGTAGAGAGTGGTAAGACAAAGGATCTGGCTAAAGTGTTGTCTAATTTTGTAAGTGATAATAAACGAACAGTTATTATTCTGAAAGATGATGACAAAATGCTGAGAAGAGCGGGGAAAAACATTCCCTGGCTGAGATTCCTCTCTTATAACAGACTCTCTGCAAAAGAGTTGCTGTATGGAAAAAATGTGCTGGTCATGGAAACGGCTGCTGGCAATCTGAACGATTTTTACGGTGAAAAGTAAGGGGTCGAAAGTGAGAGCAGATCAAGTAATTATAGAACCGGTTTTGACTGAGAAGTCAAACATTATGCGGGACAGAGAAGAGAAGAAATATACTTTCAAAATCAACCCCCGTGCAAATAAGGTACAGGTTATGCAGGCAGTTGAGGAATTATTTTCCGTAAAACCAATTAAATGCAATATCCTTTCAGTTAAGGGCAAACCGAAATATACCAGAACAAAATCCGGTGTACGTGCAGGTTCAACCACACCCTGGAAAAAAGCAATCGTAACGGTTCAGGCCGGCGATTCTATATCATTGATTGAAGGCGTATAGGAGGGTCGCAGATGGGTATTAAAAAATACAAACCAAGGACCCCGAGTCTTCGGTACAAAACAAGTCTTACGTTTGAAGAGATTACAAAGACCGGAAGTGAAAAATCTTTAACCAGTGGTTTGAGTAAGAATGCAGGTCGTGGAGCCGGCGGACGTATCAGCGTACGAAGACGAGGCGGCGGGCATAAAAGAAAATACAGGGAAATTGATTTTAAACGAAATAAATATGATATTCCCGGTACCGTTAAAACCATTGAGTATGATCCAAACAGGACAGCGAATATTGCCCTGATATCTTATGCTGATGGTGAAAAAAGATATATTCTTGCACCCAGAACTATGGTTGTAGGTACAAAAATTATAAGTGGAGAACAGGCACCTCTTCAGGTTGGTAATGCTCTCCCTCTTAAAAATATCCCTCTGGGTTTAACGGTTCATAATGTTGAACTTCAACTCGGAAAGGGTGGACAGCTTGTCCGTTCTGCAGGACTAGGTGCGGTTATCGTTGCGAAAGAAGGCGATTATGTAACCCTCAAGCTGCCGTCCGGTGAGATGAGAATGATCTTTGGTTCCTGTTATGCAACAATTGGTTCTCTCGGGAATGAAGATCATATGAATGTTTCCCTCGGTAAAGCGGGAAGATCCCGTTGGATGGGAAAACGCCCGAAAGTAAGAGGTGTTGTAATGAATCCTGTTGACCATCCGCATGGTGGTGGTGAAGGTAAGACATCCGGTGGACGTCATCCTGTTTCTCCCTGGGGACAGCCTACTAAAGGTTATAAAACTCGTAAGAAGAGTAAGTCTTCAAGCAAGTTTATTGTGAAAAAAAGATAGATTTAAAAAATTAACAGACTGTATGGGCAATATGCTTAGGCAGTTGGCAGGTTTGTTGATTCATTGATATTTGTAGGAGCATAAAGTGGCTAGGTCAATTAAAAAAGGTCCTTTTATTGAAAAAAAACTCTATAAGAGGATTCTGGAAGCTAATAAGGCGGGGCAAAAACCTATGGTAAAGACATATTCCCGCTGCTCAACTATCATTCCAGAAATGGTTGGATTTACCATCTCTGTCTACAATGGAAAAACATGGGTTCCGGTTTATGTAACTGAGAATCTTGTTGGACATAAACTCGGCGAGTTTTCCCCAACCCGTTTTTATCGTGGGCATGCAAAATCTGACAAGAAATTAAAAAGGTAAGTAGGT
>JABMQR010000273.1 GCA_013202335.1 Bacteroidota bacterium | reverse complement strand
TGCATATTTCGGCGACATCCGGACACCGATTTCGGAAGTATCCGGACAGTAATCCGGCAACATCCGGACACCTTGTCAGTTAAATAATTAAGCTGGTATCCTTTAGCTATTTTTGCGTAAAGGAGCCACACTGATGAGGAGAATAGAAATGCTCAAAGCACGAGAGATCTTACGATTAAAACATGACATTAGGTTGTCTCTACGGGAAATTGGCAATACCTGCAGGTGTGGGAAAACTACAGTAGGAGAAGTCCTGTCCCGAGCTGAAAAAGTAGGTATAACCTGGCCAATTACGCTCAATGACAAACAATTAATGTCCCTGCTCTATCCACCGATAGAACGAACCGGATTACCCCCTGAACCAGATCTGGAATACATTTACCGTGAAATGAAGAAAAAGAATGTCACTTTGGTGCTGCTCTGGGAAGAGTATAAAGCACAACATCCAGAAGGAATTATGTATACGCAATTTTGCCAACGCTACAAAGACTTTAAACAACAAAACAATGTAGGTATGCATAAAGAACATAGAGAAGGTGAAGAAATGGAGGTTGATTGGGCCGGTAGTACCATTAGGTATTATGACAGGATTACCGAGCGTGAACAAAAAGCCTATCTCTTTGTCGCCGTACTTCCTGCCAGCTCATATCCTTTTGTACGTGCGTATGCAGATACAAAAACTCCCAGTTGGCTAGATGCTCACGTGAGAGCCTTCAACTACTATGGAGGAGTTGCAAGGGTCCTCATTCCTGACAATTGCAGAACTGCAATTTCAAAAGCCGATCGCATAAATCCGGTGGTAAATAAAAGTTACCATGAGCTTGCACGTCATTATGGCATAACTATTGTTGCAGCACGGCCATATAAACCCAAAGACAAAGCTGCTGATGAGGGAATGGTCAAGATTGTCTCACAAAGAATTATAGCACGATTACGAAACAGACAATTCTTCAGCCTGGAAGAGGTTAATAAGGCTATAAGCGAAGAATTAGCTATCCTGGTAGAACGACCCTTTCAGAAGATGCAAGGAAACAGAAAAACTGCATTTATCCAAATTGATCAACCAGCATTACAGCCATTACCAAAGCAGGCGTATGAATATGCAGACTGGAAAGAGAGGAGAGTTCCCTTTAACTACCATGTTGATTATGATAAATATTATTACAGTGTCCATTATTCACAGGTACACAAACCCTGTTCAGTACGGGCAACCCTAACAACTATTGAAATATTTATCGATGGCGAACGGGTAGCTGCTCATGCACGAAGCTATCACGGAACAAGACGGTATACTACCTTACCGGAGCATATGCCGGAAAACCATAAAATTGTCAGCGGCTGGAGTAGTGATCGATTTCTTTCCTGGGCTAAAAAGATCGGTCCGCACACAACAGGACTTATAGAGAAAATTCTTGAAAGCCGTGAATACCCGGTACAAACTTACCGGGCCTGTATGGGTATCTTACAGTTTCAAAAAAATTATTCTGCTGAACACATGGAGAGAGCAAGTAACCATGCCAGTGAGAAACGATTGTTTTCCTATAAATACTTTAAACTAGCTTTGAATCAGCTTGATACTGCAGAAAACACCCCAGTACCTGCAAAAATTATTGTACATGCGAATATTCGGGGCAATTCTGCATTTGCAGAAGGTGGCTTACATGTTTAACAATCCTACGGTAGCAAAACTACACGAGATGAAATTGAAAGTCATGGCTCAGATGGTAAGTGAACCCGATGCTAGCCTACGTGATCTTTCCTTTGATGAGCGGCTCGGCATTATGGTGGAACGACAGTGGTTAGAAAAGAAAAATGCACGTATTGGGAGGAACTTACGCAGTGCCTCGTTTAGCATGCCAGCACAACTCGAAGATCTAGATTATAAGGCTGACAGAACGATAGATAAACCACTGATTCGTACACTTTCCTCCTGTCTCTATATAGAACAGAAGTTAAATATTGTCGTATCTGGAAAAACTGGCAGTGGAAAATCTTTTTTGATTTGTGCCTTAGGAGATGTTGCCTGCCGAAAAGGGTTTTCTGTACGCTATTTTAGAGTCCCGGAGTTACTCCTGGAAATTGAAGAAGCTAAAGCCACTAACCGATATACTAAATTTATGAAAAGTATGGAAAAGGTAAACCTTCTGATTCTTGATGATCTGGGAATCAAAACCTATTCACTAGAAGAGAGTCGGGATATTCTTGAACTGACAGAAAGCAGATACAACAAATCCTCTACCATACTCTCAGGGCAGGTTCCACATACCCAATGGTATGATTTATTCCCAAACCCAACAATAGCTGACGCTATCATGGATAGAGTTATCCATAATGCGTATATTTTAGTTTTGAATTCAAAGAAATCTATGCGAGAGGTTGTGGCGGAAAAGACGTTTAAATCACTTGAAAAATTGGGGTAATTTACCCTAAAATACAGGAACTGACAGGTGTCCGGATGTTTCCGGTTTGACTGTCCGGATAAGCCGGAATATGCAGACATCATTTGTTGCAAATGTTGTTTACGATATTTCAGACACTCAAGATAAGTATCATATTCATTAAGATCATAAAACCCCTTGGCAATACGAGATTGATTGATTTTTCTTGCTTTGAGAGATGGGTAAATATATGTTGAGTTCCTGCAATTGAGTATCACTAAAAATTACTCCGATTCATAAAGTATGTCAAATTCTTCATGAAATTTGGTAACGATAATAGGATCTATAGTGATCTCGAAATTTAAATCAATCGAAATGATTTCGTCTGAATCTTCACTTAATGATTGAATTTTCAAATTTGTTTGATCAATTTTATCGTTAAGTTTGGTAGGTATATTTAATATAGTTTTTATCATAGAATCAGCATATTGTGAAAAAGCACCCAATAAACCACTTGCTTCATCATAGCAGCTGACATTCTTTGCATCTAATGCCCATTCAATTACTTCTTTTGTGAGCTCAGAAAATGCTTTTGCAGTAAAAAGAAGATTAGAAATTCTTTCTTCTAATTGAGGGAGTGACATGTAGTTATTCCAGAGTCCAATTAGCTTAATAAATGTTTTGGAAAAATTTTTCAAACTTTTAAGTTCTCTATTTATATATGCTATCAATTCTTCTTTTGAATTTATATAAATAGCACATCGAAAAAAAATATCATTATTTAAAAAAACTAGTAGGTCTTTAAATTTCATATTCTCATCTATCAAAACTTGATAGAAAAAATTCAATTCAAACAAAATTTTCTCTTCAATTAAAAATTTCTTTGCTTTAATTGAAATAAAGGGAAAAAACTCTTTATATTTCGATGTTGACTCATGTCTGTAGTTTAATAATAAATAATGGAAAAAATAACTAAATTGCATTTTTAATGTTTTCTCAATATCAGAGGCATTATTAAAAGGGAATACCCATTGCGAATTACTTGAATAGACATCTGATATAAATTCAAACAACTTTGGTGAGTCAATGATCCCACTATAGTTTGCATCCTTATTATTTTCCCAAATCTTCAAAAAAGCTAAAACTTCCTGATTAATAAATACATAAATAGGTATTCCTTTCAGTATTGCTGTTTCATACTCTTTATTTGTAATTGATTGTCCATCAGTTCCTGTAGATCCATACCTACTTCCAACTATAAGGATAAGCATATCAGCATTTTTTTCTACATTTTCAATACAATTTTCTATAGGAGTTGCGAAAGGATTGTTAGGAAAAGAATTGGAATCAGATAAGATTGGTATGTATTCCAAATTTTCCAATGTCGAACTGATAGTTTGTCTGATTTGACTTAAATCATAGCATGTAGAACTTATGAAAACTTTTGGTTTGAGCATAGAATCTCCTTACTACATAGATAAAATAAACGATTCTATCTAATAATCATAGAGTAATAATACAGCAATATTGAGTCTGGCACAATAAAAAACCAGCCATCTTTGGCCATCTCTGACCGGCAGTACTTAGGACGAATCACCATAGCGTCAACGTTTTATAACCGCTCGTTGATCAGATTTAACTAAAAATAGAGAGTAAACGACTAAAAATGTTGAAGATTCAAAGTTTCACAAACTCCTGTGGTCACTATTGATATCTGATATGCTTTAAGAATGAGTAATAAAACAGGACCAAAAGGTAAATTCTCCCCAGAAACTTTAGAATTAGCGGTAAAGCTTGTTGAAAAGGGTGCAACTGACAAAGAAATCATCCAGGCTTTAGGAATTTCTTCTACCACCTACTATCGATGGATGCAGGAGAAAAAGGAATTATGGGATACGATACAGCATGCAAAAAAGGAAAGGGCTCAGAAGTTAGAACCTAAGCTGTTTAAACGGGCAAAAGGTTATTCTTGTAGAGAAACAACCAGAACCCGCAATCCCGATACAGGAGATATGGAAGTTACAAAGATAGTGACCAAGCATATGGCTCCAGATGTACCTGCGTTAAAGTTCTATCTGATGAACCATTTACCAGAAACTTATAACGATAAACAGCATATTTTTGTACAAACAGCTGAAGAAAAAGTAGTACCAATTCCACCAGAAGCTCAAGCTATGTTTGATGAAGTATTTAAAAAAGATTTAGGTGCTGGTTAATTTTGAGGTATTCAAAATGCAAGCAGCAATTATATTTTGAGACTAATAATTGGTTGGACCTAACTAGGTAATCAGAGAGGTTGGATATACTTCAACGAATGCGATGGTTTATGGAGGAATGCAATGAAATATGATCCAGAAAGAACACCAAAAGTAGTGTGTGAGTACCTTAGGAAGGGGACTTCCATAAAAAGAACCTGTGCGAAACTTGGAATTAATGAGTGTACATTCTATGCTTGGATGCAAACAAAATCCGAGTTTTCCAAGATGGTCAATGAGACTAAGCTAATGATCTCCGATGATATGGACGAAGCACTGATGAAGCTTGCTAAGGGTGGAGTGGTAAATGAGGTTACCCGGGAGCCTAGTCGAGTGGCTGGAGTAATTGTTGATCCAAAGTTGCGGATCACCAAGAAGGTGACCAAGAGAGTAATGCCTGATCTTAAAGCTATTAAATATTACAAAAATAACATTGATCCGAAGCAATGGCAGGATAGGAAGATTGTGCAGCACGAAGATGAAATTCACTTTAATCATACCATCCACCCAGAAGTACAAAAAATACTCGATGAGATTAAAAATGACAAGGATTGAGTATAAGGGTTGGATACGGCGTTCAGCAGAGGCAGCAGAGAAACGTGTGGACCCGTATGATAAGTTGATAAAAGATACAAAAGTTCGATTATCAGATCAACGAATACGGAATAATTGCTATCATGTCGTAGATGCTACCGGAGTTGGTTTGCCGGTTATTGACCTCATGTGTCAATCCCAGCTCTCTCATATTGGTATATGGATTACAGCAGGGAATACAAGTAATAGTACTTCTTACGGGTATACTGTTCCCAAGGAAGAGCTTATCTCAAGTCTTCAGATGGTTCTATCTACAAACGTTTAAAATTCTCTGACAAGTTAGATCCAGAATTAGAAGCTCAGCTCCGTCATGAATTTCAGCACTTCACAGAGAAAAAGACAAAGACTCTTGGAACCACGTATGAAGCATGGGGGGTTTCAGATCATGATGATATGGTTCTTTCACTTGCAATGAATGTCTGGTGGGTATTGAAAACTATTGGACAACCAAGATATCTTGAAGATTTTACTGCTGATACTAATCAGAGTCTGGCTAATTATGATCCGTTTGCTGATCTCTAATAATTAGATACTACCAAAGAAATTGTATGTTGAGATCGTAGAGCCTTACTGAAATCTCAAAACCTACTTCATCTTTTTTCAGTTCTAATTAATTGTATAGACTATATTGCATTCTCTAAGCTGGCAACCTGGCGGCAAAGTATTATAGCTTATATTACAAACTCACAATAATTATTTTACAAATGGTTTTATTTCTTTCATCAAAATAAATAAAGTCATATTTGAATCTAATTCTCTAAATCCGTAGTGTTGATAAAAACCTTTAGCATTTTGATTTTTTGCGTCAACTATTACAGCTAAACTTCCCATTTCTTGACTTATTAAATAAGCATGTTGTAAAGCTCGTTTTAAAAGATACCCACCAACATTCATATGTTGATATTTTTGATCAACTGCGAAACGAGTTAATAAAAAACATGGTAGTGGATAATTGGGATATTTATTAATTATTGATACTGGAAGTGACTCTCTTTTAATAAAAGAAGCTGCAAAACTAAAAAACCCAATAATTATGGAATTATCAGGAGTAAGAATCTTTGTTTTATTCAATCCTGTTTTATGATGCATATTAGCCAATGTTTTCAAATAGCAGTCAAGATCACTAATGCCACATGAGAAAGAATCCCTATCAAAATTACTATTGATGTCCTCTATTACTAAACTATCAAAATCCACAATGAGTATTTACTAATTAAAGGAATTAAACAAATGATTCAACCCTGAGTTTTCGAGTTCTTCTGTTGATTCAATAAGATCTACAAATCTGTCAAAATATTCATTTTGAAGGACAAATTCTTTTGTTTTTGTAATTACATATTCCTCTTGTTCGAGTATCTTTGGAGTAATTACTTTAACAAAAGGTTCACACACACGATACCAAATCTCTTGTATCCCATCAAACAGTATGTTTGGGAGTGGATTTTCCATAGATAAGGTACGACTTACGCTTGTGCTATCAGAGTCAATATCATAATTAATTGTGTTTACTGACATATGTCCCCTCTTTCCCAGTTTTCAAAATATCTATTATCTTGTATTTGGTTCACTTCTCGATTATCTTGTTTAACATTAACCTTAGTTAACATTCCTTTTGTAACAAATCGAAATTGACCATAAACTCTTGATTCAATAATTGCTCTAGTGCAAATATAATTTGCTTGAGAAGTACTCCCAATAATATCTACTGGATTATAAGGCACTCTCAATTGTAGCTCGTTACTTATATCATCATAAATACTTTTTATCAATGTATACATTTCACTATCAGGCTTCTTCACATTCAATCTTAATGAATCAATTGCTTCGTTTCTGTTTATTGTATAATCATGGCTCCAAGAATCACTACATAAAAATGCTGTAATTTTATCTATATCATCACTTTCACCATTAAAATGCTTTTCTAGTAATTTCCGAGCAAGCATTCTTATATGAGATCTAGCTCGAAATACATTTCCAAGTACCAATGGATGTATTTCTTTTGCAAGAATTTCTAGTACTTTTACATTATCACAGGAATCCTCTATTTTCATGTCATCTTTAGCCAATTGTAAAAACCCCTTGATTGATTCAACACTAACAGATGCCTTAGTTTTTGAATCAGGCAAAGTTGGATTTAAGGGTCCATTTACAGAAGGATCTATTGAGCTCAATGTGGCTTGCTTAGTCATTATTATTTTATCAGCACCTAAGCTAATCAAAGTAGCAGAACTATGAGCTCTATTGGGTATAATAACATCATATTCTTTACAGTATGAACGAATAAGGTTGCATAAACTCCAAGCAAAACTTGTATTTCCACCTCTTGAGTATAAAAATAGTGAGATTCTCTTAACTTTTCCAAGTGCTTCAAGTTGATCCACAAACATATCATATACATCAGTTCCCATCTGTGTTTCAAAACCAGGCCGATCCCCTGTGAAATATACTAAAACAGTTGAGTCTGTCATTTCCTCAAGTTCTTTGTAGTATGATATTCTATCTTTTAACATTTTATGACCTTAAACCTCTTATTCGTTTGATTTATATACTAAATATAACATTACTAGTTAATGTGTACAAGAAAATTCAAAAGATACCAATCCTATAGCTTAAACCTAATGCAAAAAAGTGAACTTATAATTTGAAACACAAATAAATAAAGATCGTATATACTATACCTAAATGCCTATAGTAATAGGTTGATTATATATATTTGTTATAGTATAGTATAAATACACTTATCATATATATACTAGGTGTAGGAGGAATACTATGGCAGTTTATGGATATTTACGAGTTAGTACCGTTGATCAAGACAACGACAAGTTCAAGAATGACATTCTTTCTTATGCTAATGATAAAAAGCTAGGACATATTCAGTTTGTAGAAGAAAAGGTTTCCGGGATTAAGAATTGGAAGGAACGTGCTCTAGGTAAATTGATTAATCAAGCTTTAGAGAATGATATAATCATTGTCCCAGAACTCAGTAGACTAGCAAGAAGTATTCCTCAAATTTATGAAATAATTGCTACTTGCCAAGAGGGTAATATTTGGCTGCATATCATCAAACAGAACATTATTATCAATGGCAGTAATGATATTACGACAAAAATTATGGTATCGACTTTTAGTCTTATTGCTGAACTAGAAAGGGATTTTATTTCTCTAAGAACCAAAGAGGCTTTAGCTCAAAAGAAAAAAGATGGAGTTAAGCTTGGGAGACCTAAAGGCCTAGGAAAAAGTAAGCTTGATGCATATGCTGATAAGATTAAAGGATATAGAGAGTTGGGTCTATCTTATGCCAAGATAGCCAATAATCTTGAGAAGAAAACCGCTCTGAAAAAGGTAAATCCTCAATCTGTTGCTAATTGGTTTAATAAACACTGAGTATTATTATACGTTCCGAATTGCCGGTATACGCAGGTAGATTGCCAATAACGCACCTGCTTTTTATTCTTGACAGAGTGAGGGAGTGTACCAATACGCAATATTTCCTGGCAGATCAGAGAAAAAGCTTATCCAGAGGGACCTAACTATCCCTATGGATCTTACTGTTTGATAACTCTTTCATGATACTTGATAATGATGATATAGAAGCTCCAATTGATTGAACTATGGTTTCAATATTTTCATTGCTAGCCTCAATACAGAATAATTCAGGAGATTTAACATCAAGTTTCTCAGCAATCAATTCAATCATCTTTGGAGAAGGAAAATTTCTATGTGTTTCTATTAATCCGATATAGTTTGTTGAGATCTCGCATAAATTAGATAACCCAATTTGAGTTAGTCCCTTTTGTTTTCGATATTTACGAATGTTATTAGCCAATACTCTTTGAATTTCAGTCATTTTCTCTCTGTTATCGAACTTATTTGTTTTATTTAAGTATTACTCTCATACCTCAACTTGACAATTCAGAGATACTGTTTAATTATTAAGAGAATACACAACGATACTGTGTATTATGTGTAAGGATTAATAAAATGATTCCATGAAACCTGCTTGTATTTCAGAATGTCTTTGGGAAGCTTATTTCGAAATTCAGTAAATAGTGTAGTGAGAATCTAGAAGAGAAGAAGTGGTGTAAGCATGAAAAGACTTATAAATATATTTTTTGTAGTGATGATTCTAACAGGTTGCTCCACATATAATCTAAAACCATATGAAACGGAGGATGTTGATTTATCAATTGAGAGAGGGAAAGAAATCATTACAGAACGGAAGAATGATATTGAAGTATCTCTCTTCGCTTCAAATGATAAGCAATACTATCTCCATTCAGTTCTTATTGAAAACTACTCATCTAGAGTTGTCTTTTTTGATGATGCTAATATAAAGCTATATCAGGGAAACATTGAATCTGATTTTTGGGAGGAAATTCCTATTTATACTGCTGAGGAGTATTATGACAAAGTAAAAGCTGAAAGTAACTTTATGCTAGGATTACTTGCTGTTTCTGCTATTATATCTTCAGTTGATGCAGGATATTCATCTTCTACCACTAGTGGGTCTTTTGGAAGTTATAACTCTAATGTCTCAGGGACATTTAATGCATATACTAAAACTTATGATCCTACTTCTGCCCAGATACAAAGAATTGCTACTCAACAACAATTATCCAATTTTGTAGATAGTAGTGAAGCCAAAATTAAGAACTTGGAACAATCATTACTTTACTCTTCAGACATTGCGAGTGGCTCCAGTTATTGGGGGGTTGTCTTCTCTCAAAAAGCAGATGGACCAGATTACAAATTTACTATAACTATTCAGGGTGAACAGTATGAATTTTATTACTTCAGAGATGATAGAGAAGAAATCATAAACCCTTATATTGATAAAAACAGAACTCAACAAGTTATCTACTACTCATATTCTCAAAAAAACGAAATAGGTATTGGGTATGGCTTTTTCTCTCCAATTATACCCGGAATCAGTATATCAGTTGGATGTCATTTTCCTGATTATCAGTCTTATTCGCGTTCCTTCTCTGAGTATGTAGATGAATCTGGTGAAGTACAGGGGGGGTGGTATGGAGATTATTATGTTTTTACTGGAGACCAAGTACAGTTTAGTGCAGAAGGCAGTATTAAAATAAATTCAAAGATTGCTCCATATACATGGATTAGTGGTGGAATAGGAATCAGCTCTTTAACAGACTATTTATTAGCTGATCGTTATTACCTGTCTGGTTACTATTATGACACTCGTTGGGTACCTAAAGAGTCTGGTATTTCAGTAAGGCCAAAAGCAGGAGTAGATATTCTTTTTGGATCTTGGTTTTTAAGTGGAGGTGTCCTTTTTGATGATGCCTGGAATGTAGGCTATGAATTTGCAGGAGGGATTTCTTTTTAGTATTCTTATCTGTTTGTTTTCTGCTATATGATTTTATAAGGTATACTGTTGCATAATGAAATTGGACAAAGTTGCAAAGTAAATTCCCCAAAGTTGCAACTGGAATTCCCCACAATTGCAGAGTAAAAATGTGTGGGATTACAGTCAACAAATATTCTTGTAATATGAACCGTTCATAATTGCAAGAATTACTGAAATTATGCATATCAGCCGATAGGTTTACTTAGAAGTAGGTATAGGAAATATTCAGGAATCCACACCATCTGAACACTTGAGAGCATATCCAAGCTTAGATATCCATACAAATACAAGTTTTGTTATTATTCGGATTGAAGCAGCCTTGGGGGAAAATTCAAAGAAAGGTTTCATTACTTTTTGGTTTAAACCTATGAAAATTATGATTCTATGTTATCTTAAAATATAGATGATGAAGATGAGTACATAGTTCCTCACTAAAACGATTCAAGAACATAAAGTATGTTGTTCTGGGGGTTTGGAAATGAAAAAAATTATTTCTATCGTAATAGTTGTTATTTTCTTTTACACCTCTTGCTATCTTTTTGATCCCAATGTAGAAGTTCAATTTATTAACGACTCAGATTTAATAATCGAAAGTATATCTATATCCATAGATGGAATTACTTATGGAGGAAATATCCTTGACTATCAATTAATACCAAACAAGAAAGCTTATTATACAATCGCCCCTGGTACATATAACTTTAAGTTTGATACTGCTGCCTCACTTACATTTTACTCTGAGTTAAGTGAGATATCTGAATACGATTTCTATGAGATTCATATAGTGAATAAGGTGACAAAATGAAGAAAGTATGGACGAAAATAGTAATAGGAATTTTATCTATACTCTTTATATTTATATCCAGCAGTTGTCCAGTTATTGGAACAGAATTTCTTGAAATTGAAATTATTAAAGAAGAGGTCATAGAATTAGCTGCAAAAATATTACCACCCGAAGAGCTGGAAGAATTAGAAACTTCACTTAAAGGTGCTTCTAAAGATGATTTGGAAGAGCTAAATTCAGCTATAGAGGAATTCGATGCAGTTGTAGAAGAATACTATCCAGATTTTGTTGATTCAACTCGTGCTATGTCTAGGAATTCAAGTACATTTTCAAAAAATATCAGTAGAGAAATTGGATTTTTAGGGATAATAAAAGAAACAAAGAATATTATCAAAGATGCATTTGAAGCTGGAAGTTTTAAAGGTGTATTGCAGAAATTCCTAGATCTAGGATTTGGATATAGCAGAGCTTTACTGGGGGAAGTAAGTGTAGGGGGAAGCATATCTGGAGCAGTAGTTGGAGGATTCATTGAATTGTCTAGTGGTAATGGGAAAGGGAAAGCATATGATTTTCGGAATTTTATTAAGTATGATTATAATACATATTTTTCAAATGTCTCTGGAGGAGTGAAAATAGGATTAGATTTAACCCCAATAGATGTATCTGGAACTATTAGTGGGATATTGTCAGAAAGTTTCATTTATCACTTTGAGCAAGATCAACAATATAATTCGGTTCCAAATTTAGGAGTTGGAGTATTTGTAGGAGTAGAGGGTTCGATATTTGATGGTTTGGGATTTTCAATATCAGCAAATTTTTCTGATTCAATTGATAATAGTGATTGGAAATTTTCAGATTTGCCAACACTACCTGAGGGGCCTGTGAAAGGCACTTCTGCAATCTCTCTTGCAACCAAAGCAAGTTTTTCCAGTGGAACAGAAGTTGAATTAATGGGCAGTATTGGTGTATCAGGTTCAGTTGGTTATCATGAACCAATCAACTCTACAATTTATAAATATGTTGATTTACATGATTCCACAAGAGTACAGAGGGTGGCTGCGGGGTATCGTATGGCTAAAGACTTACTACTAAGTAAGGGTAGTACTCCTGCGAATATAATTCCTTGGATATCAGCAGGAACGGCTATATTGTATGGAATGTATTATGAACCAGAAACAGAGCCACCAGAAGAAGTTGCGAGTTTTAAAGTGATAGATGATGATAAACAAGCTACTTTGACATGGACTGATCCAACAGATAATGATTTTGACCATGTTGAGATATGGTATGGTATTGATACAGCGAGTATACAGTTTACTGGAAATATTAATAATTCTGGCACTATAATTACTGGCTTAACAAATGATGTTGAATATACATTTATGATAAAAACTGTTGATTTTGCAGGAAATGAATCAGCAGGACACAAGATCAAAAAAGTAATTAATGAGGATTATATTTCATTTTCTATTCCTTTTGGAGATTCAAATGTAGCATTGCAAATGAGAAAAGTAAAATCGGGAACATTTACCATGGGCTCACCAATAACCGAATCTGGAAGAGACTCAAATGAAGGTCCACAACATCAGGTAACAATAAGTAATTCCTATTATGTGGGTATTTATGAAGTGACTCAACAGCAGTGGGAAGCAGTAATGGGAAGTAATCCATCAATTTATAGAGGAGCTGAATTACCAGTTCAGAGAGTAAGTTGGTATGATGCAGTTAAGTTTTGTAATGAACTAAGCAAGCTGGTGGGACGGGAATCTGTATATACAATAGATGGGACATCTGTAAGTTGTGATTGGGATAAAAATGGATTTCGATTACCGACTGAGGCAGAGTGGGAGTATGCAGCACGAGGAGGTCAATTGAGTGAAGGATATTTATGTTCAGGAAGTGACACTCTTTCTGAAGTGGGATGGTATCGTGCTAATTCTGGCAATAACCCTCATCCAGTAGGGCAAAAAAAACCGAATGAATTAGGTCTATATGACATGAGTGGAAATGTATATGAGTGGTGTTGGGATTGGTATGATAGTAGTTATTACGAGGTATCAAGTGAAACAAATCCCCCTGGTCCATCATCAGGTTCTATCCGTGTGGAACGTGGTGGGTACTGGGACAACGACGGGAACTGTCGCTCAGCTCTTCGGGCTAGCGATAATCCTAACCAGCGTAACACTGGCTTAGGGTTTCGGCTGGCTGCTTCTCTATAGTAAAAAACCAAAAACTCTATATATACATATAAAGATCAACTGGTATAGAGTTTTTCATGATGTATATATTGTCATTTAAAAAATACAATTATTGAACCAAAACTTTACAACAAGTAGAAAAATAATAATGTAATAGTATTTCAATTGCGATATTCACTGTGCCATAGTAAGATAAATATAAGATGGTAATGAGTACATAGTTCCTTACTGAAATGATTTCAGAACAACTATGTTGTATAAAGGGGTAAAGTTGTGGAAAAAAATTATGTTTTTTATATTCTAGGATTTCTCTTGATAATGCTATTTACTTCTTGTATTACACCTATGGAGACAAGATATATCATAACCTTCAATAGCAATGGAGGCACACTAATAAAAGAGCAAATCGTTAATGAAGGAACTCAAATTACAATTCCAAGTACTCCAACAAAAGATGGATTTGTATTTAGTGGGTGGTACAGTAATATACTACTAACTACAGATTGGGACTTTTCTACAAGTTTTGAAGTGAATGTAATGCTATATGCGAAATGGATTGCTATTACGCCTACAAGTAGTTTTACGTATAAAGTTATAAACACTACTGAAATTGAGGTTACAGATTTTATTGGTTCTGAAGTAGAAGTTGCTATCCCGGATACGATTGATGGGAAACCTGTCACCTCCATTGGATTGGGTGCCTTTTTTGCTTGTAATAGCTTAACTAGTATAACCATTCCTGATAGTGTAATTTCTGTTGAAGGCAATGCTTTTTCGTGGTGTAACAACTTAACCAGCATTTATGTAGATACGAGTAATACTTTTTTTGTGTCTGTTAATGGTATACTTTTTGATTATAACAAAACTACTATTATCACTTATCCTCTTGGTAATGATAGTGAGACCTATGGAATCCCCACTGGTGTCACTACAATTGGTGATAATGTTTTTGCAGGGTGTAGTAGCTTGACCAGCATAACCATTCCTGACAGTGTCACCACTATTGGCAAATGGGTTTTTAAGCAGTGTAGTAGTTTGACTAATATAACTATCCCTGACAGTGTTACCTCAATTGGTGATGGAGCTTTTAGTGGATGTACCAGCATAACCAATATAACTATCCCTGACAGTGTTACCTCAATTGGTGATAAAACTTTTTGGTCTTGTACCGGCTTAACCAGTATAATCATTCCTGATAGAGTTGCTTCAATTGGTGCTTATGCTTTTTATGATTGTGACAGCTTAACCAGTATTAATTGTATAGCTACTAGTCAACCTGCTGGATGGGCACTAGATTGGAATATTGGTTGCTCTGCTATCGTTACTTGGGGATACACGGACGGGTGATAATACTAAATAGAAATGAATAATTGAGTCGACTGAATATATACATATAAAGATCAACTGGTATAAGAATTTTCTTGATGTATATATTGTCATTTGTAAAATACAATTATTATTCCAGAAGAAGAAAGAAGTTAATATTATTGCAATACTCTATATCCCATAGTAAGATTAATTAGAGATGAAAATGAGTATATAGTTCCTCACTGATTCAAATCAGCTAAGATAAATAAGATATTATCTTGGCTGTGAGTAAACCATCTACTACAGCAAATGTGGGCGTTATGAAGAGAAGGGAGAAATGTATATGGACAAAATAAACTTGATAAAACCAGAAAAAATAGGTCTTAAAAGCCACCCAATTCTTAATGAACATTGGTTGCAAGATATTATAGCAAAAGATCCGGAAATATTAGGTTTAGGTGACTTGATATTAAAAGATAAAGAACGAAAACAGCCAAGGGCAGGACGGTTAGATCTTTTATTGCAAGATTCTGAAATCAATAAACGTTATGAAGTAGAAATTCAGTTAGGAAAAACAGACGAAAGTCATATAATAAGAACCATTGAATATTGGGATATTGAAAGAAAAAGATACCCACAATATGAACATTGTGCAGTGATAATTGCAGAAGAAATCACGAGTAGATTTTTAAATGTTATTAGCTTATTTAATGGTAATATTCCATTGATTGCTATTCAAGTGACAGCTTTTAAAAGTGGGAATGATTATTTTCTTACTTTTAATACTGTCCTCGATGAAATGAATTTAGGTTTGGTTGAAGAAGATGAAGAATTAAGTGAAGTAACTGATAGGCATTATTGGGAAAATAGTAAGGGTACTGCTAATACTGTAAAAATTATTGACGAAGTATTATCTATAATTACTGATATTATCCCAGGGTACGAACTGAAATATAATAAATTCTATATTGGGTTAGCTCAAAATGGTAATACTGATAATTTTATCATTTTCCGAGCAAAAAAAAGTTTTATGCGAATGGAAATTAGAATTGATAGTTCTGAAGAATTAGAAAGAGAGATTGAAGATAAAGGCCTAGATTTAATGGATTATGATAAACGGGATGGAAGGTATAGAATTAAACTTTCAATGAACGATATAAAAAAACATCGAGAATTCATTTCTTTGCTTATAAAAAAAGCAAAGGGGATTGAAGTAGAATCTAGAAGCATGGAATAAAATTAACAAAAATTACTCATATAAAATATAATGACTGTAAAGATGATTTGAGTAAATAGTTCTCTTAAAGTGATGATTATAGGAGCTCTATTTGAAGATTTTCCGCAATAATAAAATTACCACAGATAAAACTGAATCCGTAGTTTTTGATCAATTGTCTCAATTAAATGAAAAAGAGCAATATTTCCTCGGGTTAATGAAAAAGGTAGATACTACAAATAGGCCTATAGAAGAGTTGTTGGCTTTAAGCTATATCACACAATATAAGAACCCTGATGTTTCTGAATTACAGCAGCAGAGAACGCTTACTAAGCTTCAGGAGTTGCTAGATTCTTCTGAGAATGATGAATTGAAGAAAATCAGGGAAATGTTGTAGCAAGTATTAGACTAGTACCCCGTCCCATAAGTTTTGAGTATATATATGGCAATACACTATCCGCATAAAGCACTTGTATAAAACCCATAGATATTGTAT
>JABMQR010000272.1 GCA_013202335.1 Bacteroidota bacterium | reverse complement strand
TTACATACCCATACTACATGATATTTCAAATAATAGACGCTGTGAGCAGATTTGCAAACTTCCATCTACCCAGTATACCGGCGAAAGTCTCATTCATCCACGGCCATGGCCGTGGTTTTCTGTCTTCGACCGAATAAACAGATTGGGAAGTTGAATGTTGAGAAGGATTATTTAAAAAAAAAGTACAGGCAACTATACGGGAAAGAGCCGGATTGATTGAACCAGAGCATGAAAAGCTCTCAATCAATCAGCAATGTATATTGTTAGGCATCAGTCGTTCTTCCTATTATTATGAACAACGACCTATCAAAGAAGTAGATCTGGATGATATCAAGAAGATTATAGAGGTATATAACGAGTATTGTTTTTATGGTTACCGGAAAATAACGAAAGAACTAAAAAAACAAGGCCATAAGATCAGTGCAAAACGTACAAGACGATTAATGCATCGAATTGGATTACAGGCAATTAGGCCAAAACCTAATACCAGTAAAGCGAATAAAGAGCATGAGATTCATTCCTACAAGTTGAGAAATAAAAGTATACGGTATCCTAATCAGGCTTGGTGTACTGATTATTCCGATACTAAAGTTATTCCGACTTCAATTTGGAATCCCTTGGGGTGTAAACAGTTATCTCTCGAAACATCGGAATAACTATTGCCAATTAGCAAAGCCCATAGAGGCGCCTGAACATTCCTTCGTCAAATGTTACTTCATCGAACCCTGCCTTATTTCGAAGTGGATGATTAGCATCTGTTGCCTTTTCAATTGCAGCTCTTTTCATTTCTGTGTCTGCATAAGCATAAATCAAGGTTGTTTCAGGACTAGAATGACCAAGCCACTCTGAAATAAGAGGCAGAGGAACTCCTTTTCTGTAAAGGTTCAAAGCACGACTGTGTCTAAACATATGAGGCGTTATTTTTTCCGGAATCACAGTACATATTTTTCTGCTCATTTCCGTATACTTGGTGATGAAACGGGCTACATTGTCATCTGACATCTGGTTTTTCATCCCGTGAATGACTGTGTAGAACAGTGGAATGTTATTTTCGAACTCATTATGGAAGCGTTTGATATAACTTTTGTAATGCTGTACCGTCTCTTTCATGATTGGCACCATACGAATTTTTTTTCCTTTGCCATGAATAATTATATAGGGAGAACCGAAGTCTGTAATCACATCCTTTAGTTTTAGGTTAAGAATTTCACTATCACGTGCACCTGTATCATACAGAAGAATCATGAAGAATAGATCCCGGTGCTGGTTGCGTATCTTGGGATTGGGCTGAATAAGTAAAGCATTGAGGACTTCTTCGCTAAAATGTCTCACAGTCAATTGCTTTTCTACTTTCCGTCGGGCCACTTGAAAGGATGTAAGGTAGTAGTCATGGTACACTGGGTACTTCGTACCGGCAAACTTGAGGAATGCACGAATAACGGAAAGATGATGATTCTGGGTAGACAAACCACAGCCATGGCTTGTTCCAAGCCATTCAAGAAATGAATTGATTGTTTTCACATTGATTTCAGGGAATGATAGATCTTTCAATTGTAACTTTTTATAAAAGCAAAGAAATTTTAAATACAGATTCAGAGTCTCCTTGTAAGACTTGACGGTAAGTGGACTGACAACTCGTTGTAATGGTAAGTAAACGGTCAGATACTCCTTTAATAGTTCAAAGAGCTGTTTGTCTTTAATCTTCATAGTTCGGTACCTCCAGGTTGCAATTCCAATCTGAAAGGTTTGAAGAACAGAGGTGCTCGGGAACAAGATGGATATAGTGGGCTGTATATATTAACGATGAATGTCCCATATACGTACTGAGATATGGCAAAAGCACCGAAATATCTTTCCCTTCATGCATCCAATTTATAATGACATGCGTTGCAAAGTTATGGCGAATGAACAGCTTACGTAAGCTGTTCATTCGCCATACTTTCGCCTGCCACTCCTATAAGCAGATTGTAGGATCAGGTTTAGATGTTCTTGCTATGACCCCCGTACTTGCAACTTATATGGGACATGTAGTATTTCGGGAAACAACATACTATCTGAGACTGACAGCAGATGTATTTCCCTCTATTCGGGCAAAAATGAAATCTCTTGATGTTATTCCCGCATTGCAGGAGGTACAAGATGCAATCAACTGATTTCTCAAGATTGTTTGCTGCCTGGTCTCGGGATTATTTGAGATTTCAAAGAAATCTGAGTTCGCGTACCGTTGGAACTTATATGGAATGTTTCAGGCTCTTCCTACGGTATTGTGTTAATAAACGCAATCTGCGTATTGAATGTATTACTATCTCTATGATAAATCGGGTTTTGATACTCGAATTTCTGACATGGATGGAAAAAGAAAGCAATTGGTCTCCCCAGACATGGAATCTGCGGCTTGCAGCTTTAAAATCTTTTTGCCGCTATGTACAATCAGAACAGCCGGAAAGCATTCTCTCGTGCCAGAAGATACTATTAATTCCGCATAAAAAAGAAACTCGGAAGCTGGTACAATACCTCTCAACAGACCGTATGCGCCTGCTCCTTGCACAACCTGAAAGAACAACAGCTAAAGGCCTGCGGCATTTTGTCATTATAGCAACTCTGTATGATGCTGCTGCTCGCGTTCAGGAGCTTCTGCAGTTAACTGTAAAAGATTTCTATCTTGATTCCCATCCCTTTATAAGTTTGCATGGAAAAGGAAGAAAGGATCGGCGTGTACCAATTTTAGATGAAACTGCATCTTTTCTGAAGAAGTATTTTACTTTTTATCATCGGGTAACACCAGATCAGCCTGTTTTCAGTAATTCGCGTGGTGAAAAAATGACCAAAGAGGGTATATCTTATATTTTAAACAAATATGCAGCGAAAGCCAGGAATTCTGATCCCGAGTTTCCTCATCTTCATCCGCATTTGCTGAGGCATACAAAAACGATGCATCTGGTTCAGGCTGGGGTATCAGACATCTATATCCGTGACTTTCTAGGCCATGAAAATCTTTCGACTACAGGAGTATATACCCGAGCGGATTTGGAGATGAAAAGAAAAGCTCAGGAAAAAGTGGAGAAGGTAGTAATCAAAGATTCTTTCGAGGATTGGAACGAAAATCCTGACTTAGTGAATCGTTTGCTGAAACTGGCTGAATTTACCTATTAAGATTAGGCAAAGTGTAGTGTAACATTAGGACATTGTGTGGGCTAATTTTCTACCTGCACTTTGCCTAAAAAAGTTGTTCTCCTAATCAACTTCCATTTCTTCTCCTGCTTTATGTTCTTTATGCACACCCACACTGTTTTGTTGTTTAAAGTCTTTGTAGCGTTGACAAAATTGCGTATACATAATTCCTTCTGGATG
>JABMQR010000271.1 GCA_013202335.1 Bacteroidota bacterium | reverse complement strand
CTGACATAGTAACTCCATACAATAGTTGCTTTTAGTTACTCGTAGTATAGCATTTACCCATAGTTTAGTCTTTGCTTTTTACGATTATATCGCCGTATTGCCTCATAAATTACTAACCAATAATGGCTGGAAAGTCCGACAGACTCCTAGCTGTTTTGATTCTCATTGTCAGGTTTGAGATAAGGGATTTGTATTCTTTCTGATTGATTAGGCTTTTGTTTTCAGTCATTCAGTTTTACCTTCGTTCTGTATACTCTAATAATCACTTTGCTTTTCTCCTTTGGATTCAAGCCTTCTTTAAACTCGAGTCGAGGACTTTCAACTTCAGAGCCTGAAAGTAATGTTTCTATGTTTATGGGCATGTTCATTTTATAAACCTCCGATAGATAGGTGTTTTTGTTCATAATATGCACTAATTAATTCCTATCCAAACCACAGTACAATTATTCCGAAATAAGGTTTGTTTCTGAATTTCCCAACAGCTCTGGCGATAATTTCTTTTTATTCTTTAGGCCTAAATTTTTCAGTTTTGTTGATTGAAGCACCAGATTGTCTTTCCCCGTACTTAGCTGTTTATAAGAATGATTATATGCCTCTTTAGATTTATCAAGAAATTTCCCAACGTCTTCCAGGTTCTCAACGAAACTTACAAATTTGTCATACAATTTTGCTCCGCGAGCTGCAATCTCCTGTGCATTTCTATTTTGGTTTTCTCGTTTCCACAAATCTACAATAAGCTTTAATGAAACGATCAAATTCGTTGGATTTATCAACAATATCCGTTTATCGTAAGCAAAATTCCATAGTTCGGGATCACCTTGCAGGGCAGCCATATAAGCAGGTTCGCTGGGAATAAACATCATTACAAAATCAAGGGACTTATCATAGTCATCATACCCTTTTGTACTCAATGCAACTATATGATTTTTAACGGCCCGAACATGCGCCGCAAGTTCTGTTTTCTGTTCTTCAAGATCTGTCGAAGAGGAAAATCTCGTAAATGCATTTAAGGATACTTTTGAATCGATTATTATACTTCTTTTATCAGGGTACTTGATTACCGCATCAGGTCTCATTTTTTTATTTTCAAAATCTGATCTCAGTGCATTTCCCTCAGCATCAATAAGTTGATGTTCAATGAAATACTCCTCATCCTTTCTCAAACCTGATTTCTCCAGGATGCTTTCCAAAATCATTTCGCCCCATCGACCTTGAGTTTTTGATTCACCTTTTAAGGCTTTAGTAAGATTTCTGGCTTCGTCACTGATGACTTTGTTTAAAAGAGCGAGTTCTTTTACTTTTTCACCTAACGAAAAACGTTCTTTAGATTCTTTATCGTAAGTCTCATTCACGGTTCTTTTAAATTCATCAATATTATTACCTAAAGGCTCCAAAATAGTTTTTATGTTGAATTTATTGAGTTCTGTGAATTTTTCCGATTTAGTTTCCAATATCTTATTTGCTATATTCTCGAATTCCAGATTGAATTTTTTCCCTAATTCTTCAATTTCCGTTTTTTGCGTTTCTAGTTTGTCACCCAAGGCAGTATTATTTGCTATTGCTGTAGCTAAGGCCTGACTGTTATTGAAGTTTTCCTCTGTCTTACTGGAAATCACTTCTTTCAATTCAACAATTTCTAAGCTTTTTTCGTTTATTGTTTGCAGAGCGGCTTGTAAATTTGCATCACTTGTTGACAGTTTGCCGTTACTATCAATTTGCTCATTTGATTTCTCTTTAACAGTTTCAGTTAACTTGTCATTTTCAAACTGCTTTTCTACTAGCTTTTCATCTAAGGCTTGCATTTGAGCGTTTGTTGTTGCTTTATAACATAGAAATCACAAATATTACGTAATAGGCATCTGAACGAAAATTGCTCAGTATAAACCATTAGGTCATGATTGCTTCTCTAAAAGCCAGATACAAACCATCCTAAATTTTCTAAGACATATTTTTTTAGTAAACTCTTTACTGTTTTCCTTCAGTTTACGGGTATTTAGCCTTGTTATGAGGGCAGTTTCTTGCTATACTGATTACGTAATTAGGTAATACGTTGCGAGGTGCATTATGCCAGTTCCTGAAGCTATCAGAAAATTAAAACCAACAGGTCTCGGTCCCTGCGAGGTCAGAGAAATCAAAGGACACTACTATGTCTATTCGGTCACATCAAAATGGGATTCGAATAAAAAGAGATCGCAAAAGATTACCGGCCCTTGCATGGGAAAGATCATCGCACAAGAGGGGTTCATCAGAAGCAAGAAATACAAAGCGCTTCCCAAGACCCTGATGGTTCGAGAATATGGGGTATACACCATGCTTGAACAGCTTAATCGTGACCTCTATGAGCGGTTACGTGAATACTTCCCTGACATCTTCCGGGAGATCTTTACCATTGCCCTTTTGCGAATCGTGCATCGCTGCAGCGGTAGCACGCTAAAAAAGTTCTATGATGCATCTATTCTCTGTACTGAACATCCTGAGCTAGCACTGAGCGCCAACTCTGTAACAAAATTCATGTCTCACTTAGGAGAACAACGGGGAGCGATGGTAGAGTTTATGCGATCCTATGTCTCTGATGAGACCACCCTCTTATTTGATGGAACGAATATCTTCACGTCATCGGATGCCAGCAGTTATGCGAGGAAAGGCTATAACCATGGAAAACGAAAGACGACTCAAGTCAATCTGCTCTATATCTTCGATGGGGCTTCTCATATGCCGGTATACTATCGGATGCTACCGGGAAATATTGTCGACAAGGCATCACTTACCGCCTCTATTCGCGAGTCTGGGGCTCGTGGCGGTATCATCATTGGAGATAAAGGATTTTATTCTAAGAAGAATACCGCATTCTTAGATGAAGGCGGGTTTTCCTATATCCTTCCGCTGCAGGGGAACACGACCTATATCGATACAAGCTTTGCAGAGAATCTCGATAGGAAGAAATTTGACGGGTATTTCTTCTATCATGACAGGGTGATCTGGTACAAAAAAAATCAGATAGGTAATAAGGGCCACTTCGTATACATCTTTCAGGATGATCACCTAAAAGGTCTGAAGGAGGCTGTATATCTGGCAAAAGCAGAAGAGGAGTATGAGGGACATACCAAGGAGCAGTTCTTTGCCAAGAATCGCCTGGGATTGATCGGATTCATGAGTAATCTTGATGAAGATACTCAGGACATCTATCTCAAATACAAGGCTAGATGGGAGATAGAAGAGTGCTTTGACTATTTGAAGAACTCCGTAAAGATCGGGGCTTGTTACCGGCGAAGTAATGAGCATATGGAAGCCTGGGCTTTCCTCAATCATATCAGCCTGCTGCAGTTCTACACACTAAACAGAAAGATTACCAAAGCAGGTTTAACCGTCAAATACAGCGCCGAAGATGTTATCGATATCAGCAGAAATATCTACAAAGTGATTCTTGATGATGGACAGCAGATCATCTCTGAAATATCAAAGAAGGATCGGGAACTGCTTCAAAAACTGGATGTGGAGTTACCGATTACGTAATTTCTGCGGATTCTATGTAATAATAGGAATAAAATTTCATTTTATTCCTATTATCTTTCAGTATTCTTTCAATTTTGCAGTGACAAGTGACGGCCGGTGGAGCCGTCATTTCTATTTTTACATATAGGATGAAATTTATGAATTTTGACATTAAAGATATACCATTCAGCAGATACGGGTCATGGCTTTCGATCTCGATGATTGAAGGTGCCTTTGCACAAAGGAAAGGGGTTCGGGGGCTGGTGCTGCGTACCGTGAGGGCTTGTAATTTTCATCCGGAAATGTTCGTTTTACAATTGTTGGATGGTGGTGAAGTAGTTACTTATGACATTGAAGCATCACCAGAGAAACTTCGACTCTCAAATGCAACTGGATATATCGAAATCTGTATGCCTGATCCTAAAATTATCAGGTTTAAAGGGGAGGGTCTTGGCCTTAGACTAAAAGCAAATTCAGACAAAGGGTATGAATATTTGGTGCCGTACGATGATACTCAGTACAGTATTAATGCAGTTGGTGCAGGAATACGAATTGCACTTACTCCATTAGCCGGACGAATTTCATATAAATCAGTCTGGAATACCAGTCATGATGCAAATTTCACTCTTGATTTTCTTCCTGATGATTCGGGATGTTTTGAGATGGGACTTCACGAATATCTGAATGTATGGCCGGAGAGTGATTATGGAAAATCTTTTTCAGCATGTATTGAGCAGGTGCATGAGAATTTTGCATCATGGCAGGATCTGCAGTTGGATATTCCAGAAGCGCTACATGCTGAAAGGGAGTTGGCTGCATATATAAACTGGTCCTGTATGGTTGATCCCGAAAATCAGATTAAACGACCATCAATGCTTATGAGCAAAAACTGGATGACAAATATTTGGAGCTGGGATCACTGTTTTAATGCGATTGCGCTCTCAAAAAAGAGTATTGATTTGGCATGGGATCAATTTATGACTCTGTTTGATCACCAGGATTCTCACGGTGCACTACCTGATTATATCAATAATTTAAAATCAGAATGGAATTTTCTAAAGCCCCCAATACATGGATGGGCATTAAAAAAGATGATGAACATGCATACTGTTGATGATCAGAAACTGCATGAGGCATACCTGCCGCTCTGCAAGTGGACGAATTGGTGGTTGACCTATCGGGATTATGACAAAGACGGCATCCCGCAATATGATCACGGCAATGATTCAGGCTGGGATAACAGCACTGTTTTTTCGGCAAGACCGCCTATCGAATCGCCTGATCTTGTAACTTTTCTTATACTGCAGATGGATGTATTGTCAGAAGTTGCAGACCGTATAGGTAAGCATGATGATTCTGTAATGTGGAAAGAGAAAGCAAAAGCTCTTTTTTCTCAATTTAAAAAACACTCTCTGCGTGATAATAGATTTGTATCGCTGCAGTCTGGGACACACAACATCGTAGAGAACCAATCTTTACTGGAGTTTACACCATTACTGTTAGGTGATAGACTTTCTTCAAAAATCAAAGATGCTATGATAGAGCGGCTGTATAGAGAGTCATTTATCACAACGTGGGGTTTGGCTACTGAGAGTCCTGACAGTCCGGAGTATACCTCAGATGGGTATTGGAAAGGACCAATTTGGGCCCCTTCGACCATGTTGATCCTGGAGGGTCTGGCTGTGTCGGGAGAGATTGAGTTGGCAAAAAAGTTAGCGGAGAAATTTATCAAACTTTGTAAAAAAAGCGGATTCGCTGAAAATTTTGATGCTCTGACAGGTGACAGCCTCAGAGATAAAGCTTATACCTGGACTTCAAGTATATTTCTCCTCATAGCCCATGAGTATCTATAATTTCATGAGTCGAAAATCATCTATTCGCAGAAAAATATTCCTACTTGCATTAATTCTCTCTTTTATCTCAACAATAATCTCACTTGCAGTCAATATTTCTTTAGGGTATTCAATAATTGTAAAAAAAGATATTGAAATAAATGAGATGCTGCTGAGCGCCTCTCAGGAAAAAGTAAATATGACTCTTCTTGGGATCAACGATATTATTTTCCAGCTGCAGCGGAGTGATAACCTTGCGATATTGTCTGGAAAGGAGAGTTTTACTGCTTACGAGACTACCCGGGCGATACGGGAGTATCGGGAATTCATGAATGATTTTTTGGTTTTGCATTCTGAAATCGAAGCTATTATTATAAATACTGGTGAAGATAGTTTTTTTGAAACTAATATTCCCTTGACAAATGAGGAAGCATCTCAATATTTCCTGACATATAGAGAAAAGGCCTATTTTAGATCCGTAGAGTTGATGGTTCAGGAGGGGTTCAGCGGAAGCTACTATCTGGATATTGGGAAAAATCCTGATGGTGAAAATAAAATACTCATAGGTAACCCCATTATTGATTCGAATACAAATGAGATATCATCCTCGATTTTTGTGTTGTTGAGTGATGATTTTGTTGATCAATTTAGATATGCCATTGAAGGGTATATCATTCGGGACGAACTGGGAAATAGTATTGACCTATTTAGTAAATCAAAGGTAAATCTGGACAATAATCTTAAAGATGACTATCTGATTAGACCACTGCTTTTTAATAATTGGTCTCTCATACAATTGTCTCCCTATATCACCGTAGTTGAGTACCTGAAAAACTACTACTGGATTATAGTGGTCAGCCTGTTGGTATTTCTTTTAACTTTACCATTATCGGCCCGCGTTGCAAAAAAGCTGGTTTTTTCATTAACCGATATGAAACATCAGATAGATGGGATGGTAAACAAAAAACATCTTACAGAAAAAATAACTTTATCTGATAGAAAAATAAAATTTAAAGCTGCCTTGATGCTCTTTTTTATTAGTATGGCAATTTCCCCTGCAATCTATATAGGAGGCATGTCTATCATAGCTAATAACAATATACTTATGTATAAGATGGATAATGTATTTCAGAAAAATATAGATATTGTTGCAGCAGAGTTTTCCGCTATTTTTAGTCGATATGAAATTAAGATGTTTGAAATTGCGTTAAATGAGGAGATACAAAGTGTATTCCAATTGGCAAACGAGGATGAAAATTGGGACCAAAATATAATCAATCTGTCTGATAGGGTTCTCCTTTCGAAATTTCTATTTCACTCCAATATTACCGATGTCGCCTTTTATGATCGTGAGAAGAGATTTTTCTATTCAAGCGGATTATCAGGAGAGTACTATTCAAGTTCTGATTTCCATGAGACAGCAGATTTTCTTGCAAATAATTTTGGTGATTATTTATGGCTATGGACTGAAGACAGTATCTTGAACACTCAAAAAATGAGAATCGGCATGCCTGTATTAAATATTATGCCGCAAACAGAACAGTATGGAAAAATCCTTGGATATCTGGTGCTTGATTTTAATACAGAGTTGATTACCGAGATGTTTTACAGCCTGACAGCCAATAGCGCAGCGATGGTTCTAAAAGATAGAAATAATCAAGCTATGATAATTTCTGCTCCTTTAGGATTCGATTTGGAAAATATTAGTGAAGACAATACACTTGATAATTATTTGTCTGAATCTATTCCGCTGGACCATGTAAATATGACGCTTAATGTATATCTTCCGATTGAGAAATATAAAGAGGATTTGAATAAGGTTTTTTCATATACCTTTTTTGTAATTTTTTTATTGATAATTATTGGTGGGATTTGTGCCATTCTTTTCTATATATTGATGTGCAGGAAAATTTTTATTCTGGGGAATGTAGTTAGAGAGATTCATAATAAAAATATAGATGTGAGATATCCCATAATTGGTCACGACGAAATTGATGAATTAGGGAATAGTTTTAATGAAATGCTTGAAAATCTTCATGAGGTTATGGACGAGAAAGTTGCACTGCAGTTAAAATCAAAAGAGCTTGAACTGAATCTGCTGCAATCACAGATTAATCCGCATTTTCTCTATAATACTCTTCGGTCAGTACAATATATGGCTTCAAAAGGTGACACCCGGGCCGCTGATGTTATAAAAAAACTCATATTTCTTTTCAGAACGAGTTCTTCCGGATTGGATGATGGTAACGATTTTCTCCGGAATGAGATTAAAAGGGTTCAATATTATCTGGAAATACAGCAGTTGAGATTTTCGAATAAATTTTCAGTCAGTTTTGATATTGATGAGAGTCTGCTTGACTGCAAAATCTTAAAACTTACCATTCAACCAGTAGTAGAAAACTCTATTTATCATGGTTTGGAAACAAAAGAGGGACATGGGCATATTAAAATTACCGTTCAGCGGGAGTCTCAGTTTATAGCGATTATCGTGAAGGATGATGGGAACGGTATTTCAGAAGAAAATGTAGAAAAAATAGAGAAGCAGTTGTCAGGTGAGCTCTCCAAGGCGTCCATAGGAATAATGAATGTGCAGAGTAGAATTAAACTTCATTATGGAGAGCAGTTTAGTTTGAAGATCACGAGTCAGATTGGTAAAGGAACGGAAGTTAAAATGCTGCTTCCCATAATTAAATGAGAACAAGGTGCTTTAAAATGTATAATTTGTTAATTGTTGAGGATGAAGAGATGATGCGCAGCTATTTAGTGCCCGTCCGAAAACACCATATTTTCAGAAAAGCTGCTAAAAAGATCCAACCGGAAAAAGTAAAAAGCAAATCGAAAATGATAAAAATTCTGGTTTGGGGAGGTTTTGCATG
>JABMQR010000270.1 GCA_013202335.1 Bacteroidota bacterium | reverse complement strand
TCGGCAGACAGCTTGGTTGGTTTTATTCAAGCATGCGTAAGGGAAGGTTCAACGATTGCTACCGATGGCTGGTTAGGATACCAAAGGGTACTACCATGAAATTGTGAAGGAATCCACAGATGCTGGAGAGAACTTAACTCCTCATCTGCCCCTATCGTATATTGGTTGGAGTTTCTTGGATGCTTAACTAAAGCTGATAGCAAAATCAGTTTGGTTTCCCATTTCTGCTTTTAAAATTCCTGCTATATGTAAATATTGCATTTAGTATACAAATCATTTCGAAAAGGAATATATTTTGAATTTTTTTACTCTCTCTGAAGAACGTATAACTACAGCATTACTTCTGGCAGCTGGAACAGGCAGCCGTCTGTATCCTTTAACCAAAAATGAGCCTAAATGTTTAACAATGGTTAATGGAACTTCAATCCTCGAGCGATTGATTTCCAATCTAAAACAACATGGCTTTAAACGCCTTGTTATTGTAACCGGGCATTTAGAACACTGCATCAGGAATTTCCTGGGTAATCAGAGCGGGGATTTGAAAATAGAATATGTTTTCAGCCCTAAATATAAATCGACTAATAATATTTATTCACTTTGGATGGCCCGAAACGTAATTAATGAGCCTTTTTTATTGGTAGAAAGTGATCTGGTTTTTGATAAATCTCTTTTAAAAGATATGCTTATTCCTGATAGAATTGCCAGTGCCAGGATGCAGCCCTGGATGAATGGAACTTGTGTAACAATTAATGAATTTAAATATGTTAAGGCATTTTTATCCAACAAAGCAGCAGAAGAGGATGAGGGTCATAAATATAAGACAGTGAATATTTACAGTATCTCAAAAAAATCCTGGTCCGGTATAGTAAAACAGCTGGATAAACATATTTCAGACGGAAAAGTAAATGATTATTATGAAACTGTCTTTGCAGAGATGATTGATGAGGGCAGCCTTTCACTTAAGAATGTTTTTTTTGATCATAAACCCTGGTATGAAATAGATACCTTAGAAGATTTAGCAAAAGCAGAGAAAATATTTGCCTCAAGAAAACACCCTGCTATTAAAAATGAAATCCGCACTAAAGTAACTAATCATATTAATCCGGTTTTTTCTGCTGAAACATTTCTCACAAAAAAGATAGGGGTTCTAGATGTCGCCAAATAAATATAAAAATCAAACTGAAAAGTATGATTTTATATCTACTCAACATGGTGGATATTACAGACATGACTTTATTGATCATGCATATCTTTATAATCTTTATTTTCCGCCAGAAGCAGTTTTTACAAAATTTAAAGCAAAAATTCACGATCTTGTGCTTAACTATCCAATTGCTCAGAACGCCCTGGCAGAGCTTGTCAGCAAAATAATCCAGCAACCGCCTGAACGCATTATCGTTGGAAATGGTGCTGCTGAATTAATTAAAATTGTGTCTGGTAATCTGGCCAAAAAGTTAATTGTGCCTGTACCGTCATTTAATGAATACGCTAATGCGGCACCTGCCGGGCAGGTAGTTGAATTCCCTTTGGAGTTTCCTTCCTTTGAGTTGGATGTTGATAAGTTTGCTGCTGAAGCAGCAAGAAAAAAAGTCGATGTAGCAGTGATAGTCAGTCCTAATAATCCAACATCGCTTTTGGTTCCCTATTCCGATATTATTCGCCTGGTAAAAAAACTGGATGCTCAGAATTGTCTGCTAATTGTAGATGAATCATTTTTAGATTTTGCAGAAGATTCTGATAGAATAAGCTTGGAACAAGAGATTGAAAATTATCCGAATTTGGTAATTTTAAAAAGTATGAGCAAAGCGTATGGTATTTGCGGCCTCAGAATAGGGTATATGCTGACTGCGAATCTGGAATTTGCCCAAGCTGTCAGAAAAGGTGTGCATATTTGGAATATTAATGGATTTGCTGAAGAGTTTTTACGGCTGCTGCCTGATTACAAAAGAGAGTTTGAAGAAAGCTGTAAACAAGTTCGGTCTGATAGAACTAGTATGTTTAAAAAGATCTCCAGTATAAAAGAGATGACTGTCTATAAACCTGATGCAAATTATATTTACTGCCGCCTGCCGGATAACTGTCCCAGTGCTCCTGAAATCACAAAGGAATTATTTATTAAACACAATATGTACATAAAACACTGTGTAGGTAAAACCCAGCCGGATGCCGATCGCTATCTCCGTATTGCCAGCCGCACAGAAGCAGAGAACTGTAAATTAATTGATGCGTTACTTGATGTAATGAATACAAATAAGGAATCGTAGAAAAGAATGAAAACTTCTAAAACCAAACAATCAGCCAATCCCTCAATGCTCTCTATTGTCGGGGACCTTCCAAATATCTTTTCCCTGGCAGGTTTATTGTGTGCAGTCCTCGGCATTTATTCTGCTATTTTAGGCAATTTTCACTATGCACTTATAGGAATTATCTGGGCAGTTTTATTTGACTGGTCCGATGGTATTGTCGCCCGTCGAATGAAAGGTCGGACAGAAAATCAGGGTTTAATTGGAGGACAACTTGATTCATTAATCGATATTGTCAGTTTTGGAGTTTTTCCTGCAGTTTTTCTTTTTAGTTACGGTAAGTTTAATCCCTGGTTTCTGCCAGGAGCTTTTTTACTGCTTGCAAGCAGTGCTGTCAGATTGAGTTATTTTAATGCTTTTGGTCTTGTTGATAAAAAAACATATATGGGTTTAGCATTAGATAATAATGTTATTATTATAACTTTTTTATTTTTATTCGAAGGATTATTTAGCGAATCAATCTTTTCTATAGTACTTTATATAGTACTAATGATTCTTATGGTGTTTAATGTAGCATCAATTAAAACACCTAAGTTCGACGGTAAATGGTTTTATTTTTTAATAGCCTATACTTTAGTTATAACAGTTTTGTATGGTTTTATATTATAAAATCCGCAACAATTTTAATTGCTTCCGTTGTTGCCACAGTCATTGGAACTGTAATGCCGGAGCTCCTTGATTAAACAATGTCTAGATAATGTGATAAACCAGTAAATATCTTTTACTTTGTTTTTGACTTTGAACCTGCGTTCCCGAACTAATGTAACGAGGAAAGTGTCATAACTATATAAAATATAAACAATTGCATACAAAATCTCTTTACATAAACATCGTTACAATATATACTGTATGTAACGATGTTCAGAGAGAGGAATACATGGCAGCAATTGTATATCAGACTGGCGTTCGACAGTTGCGCTCACAAAAAATGCAACCATAAATCTCAAACCTGAATTCCAGGCTTCTAGAATCCAGGTTTTGAATCTAATCACTAGCTACAAACTTAAAAATACATAGATACAATAGAAAAACATTTATGCCCCAATTAGTTGCTATAAATGTTGCTTTAGAAACTATATTCTGTTATAATGATAGTTACAATGTATTTACGAACTACCAAAGCAAAAACTAAAGCTGACGGCGTTGTTGAATACCTGCAACTGTGCCAGAATCACTATGATAAGAGTGCCAAACGATCCAAAACCGAGGTGGTCTATAATTTTGGGCGTAAAGATGATCTCGACTTAAGCTCAATCAAGCAGCTTATCACGAATCTTGCTTGCTACCTTACCAAGGAAACCGGAGAAGCTGATCAGCACCTCTTTGCCGATGGTTTTGGCTCTGAAACAGTGTTCCTCGATTCACGAGTTTTTGGCGGCACCTGGCTGCTCGACCAATTATGGAACAGGTTGGGTATTTCTCAGGTTCTGCATACTGTATTAGCTAAACGTAAATATGCGATTCCGCTTGAGCGGTTACTGTTTTCCTTGGTGGCTAACCGGGCATTAGCCCCATCGAGCAAACTTCATATCGAACACTGGGTTGAGCATGAGGCCTTTATACAAGGACTTCCTGCGGTTGATTCCCAACAGCTCTATCGTGCAATGGATTTTTTTCAGGAACACAGTGATGCATTACAGAAAACTATTTTCCATTCTGTTGCGGATTTATTCAACTTAGAAGTAGATCTGTTATTTCTTGATACAACTACCACCTACTTTGAAATTGAAGGTGAAGATCAGGATATCACTGCCATCACTGAAGAAGGAGAAGAAGAACGTATCCATTCCGGTTACCGGAAACGGAGTAAGCATGGGAAAGATAATCATCCTGAACTTGCTCAGGTAGTTATCTGCTTTGCGGTAACCCGCAACGGAATTCCGGTGAAATGCTGGTCCTGGCCAGGGAATACGAGTGACAAGGCCATTATTGAAGAAATCAAACGGGATCTGAATCTTTGGGATTTAGGTCGTACCATCTATGTTGAAGATACCGGATTCAATTCTGCAAAGAACCGTCGGATTCTCAGAGGAGCAGGAGATCATTACATCATCGGAGAAAAACTTCGGCTGGGGCGAAAAGCGGAAGCGCATCCAGCGCTGAAGCAACGGGGGAAATTCAAGAAGCTGGAGAATGGACTTGAAATTAAAGATATTCTTCTTGATCAAGACAGTACCACCTGTCAGCGGTTTATCGTGATCAGAAATACCGATGAGGCGAAACGTGACAAACTGAAACGTGATGATATTGTTCGGGAAGCCGAGCGACGTATAGAGACTCTACACCAGGAAAAACAGGAACAGCATAGCAAGAAAACCTGTGACTTACGCAGTCATCCCGTGTTTGGAAAATACATAAAGCAAAGCAAAACAGGAAAGCTCAGTATAGACAAAGGTAAAATCCGCAAAGAAGAACAGTTTGACGGCAAGTATCTCATTAGCACTTCTGATTTGAAGCTTTCATCAGAAGAAGTAGTTATGGGATACAAGCAGTTAGCTTCAATAGAACGGGTATTCCGTGACATGAAGCACTTAATAGATATACGACCAGTGTATCATCGGTTAGAGCAGCGAATACGATCACATATACTGTTATGCTGGCTCGCAATGCTGTTGATTCGCATAGCCGAACAGGAAGCAGGACAGACCTGGTTTCAGATGAAGAAAATTTTTAATAAACTGCATATTGGAACGTTGAAAACCCCTGAAGGGATTATTCGTCAGACAAGCGAGTTGACACCTGAGATGAAGAAGTTATTTGTTGCCTTAAAAATAGATACTCCTAAAAAAGTTATACAGATAGAAACCTGACACACAGAAATAACTTGGTAATAACCCTCCTAAAAAATAGTGTACAATGCAAATAATAAATTTTCTCTCATATTTCTTTACAGTACAATAAATTGTTCGTCGTATTGTAGCTATCAACTGTCGAACGCCAGTCAGACCAATAAAAAGACCGGTGTCACCTATGCATATAAGTCGGTTTCCTTCTGGGATAAGGAAAAACAGCAGTCTCGGGCTACACGTACCTGCATTGGGAAAGTGGATCCAGAAACCAAGAAAATTATACCTACAAGGAAACGGCTTTCTGAAGTGAATGAACAGACCTCCAAACGAGGACCTGTTCCCATCCAAGAAGTCAATCGGAGTTTTTACGGTGCTACCTATCTATTTGATACCCTTGGTGAAAAACTGGGCATCACTACAGATTTGCAGAAATGTTTTCCCGATACGTATGTACAAATACTCTCAACAGCATATTATCTGATTCTTGAAGATCGGAATCCGTTGAACAGATTCCCTAAATGGGCGGCAACCCATAAGCATCCGTATGGGAAAAATATTCCTTCACAGCGAAGCATTGAGCTGTTTGCCTCTATCACCGAAGCAGATCGGGAGCAGTTTTTTCGTCTGCAGGGAAGACGAAGAGTTGAACATGAATACTGGGCTTACGATACGACCTCTATTTCCAGTTATGCAAAATGTGTATCCCAGGTACGTTACGGAGTAAATAAAGAGCATGACCGGTTACCACAGATCAATCTTGCGCTCCTGTTTGGGGAGACATCAAATCTGCCGTTTTATTACCGGAAACTTGCAGGAAACATTCCTGATGTGAAGACGCTCAAGCACCTGCTAGCCGATATGGACTTCCTGGGATTCTCAAAAGTAAAACTGGTCATGGATCGAGGGTTCTACAGTCAGGATAACATGAATGCGCTGTATACGAACCATCTGAAGTTCCTGGTAGCGGCAAAGATTTCGCTTTCATTCGTGAAACAGGAACTTGATCAGATACGAGTAAGTATGCGTAGCTGGGAGCACTACCATCAAGGCTATGATTTGTTTGCCTGCAGCAGACCAATCAACTGGAAATATACACACCGCCGTCCCTATAAGGGAGATGGTTGTATCAAAGAAGATCGTCGTATGTATCTGCATATATACTATAATGCAGAGAAGGCGGTAGAGAGTGAAAGAAATCTCCATGTGCTCTTAAGCGAACTGCAGGCAGAATTAGTAAGTGGAAAGAGAAATCCTGAACATGAGAAGCAATATGCAAAGTATTTTAACACCAAGAGTACGCCCAAACGTGGCAT
>JABMQR010000269.1 GCA_013202335.1 Bacteroidota bacterium | reverse complement strand
TCGAAGAGCCTTTACATGGTTAAATATAAGGCAGTATAATGTAACCAGTTTTAAGGTTAATCAAAAATTCTAATAGATTATTTGGCTCAGTATTGGTAATATGTTAATTAAACCGTATCAATTGTGCAAAGGTAAATCTAAATAAGTATGGGAGACCATGCGTGCATCAGAATGATGTAGATAAAATATTTTTCACTCAATTAGTAATTGCCCGTCTTGGTGAAAAGGAATTAATGAACTGGTGGAACATAGATGTTGCCTATAAATTGGGAGGGGCTGCTTTTCTTCAAAGGCTTTTAGGAAATACCATTGCCCCTTTAGCAGCAGGTGAAGCTCTTCTGGAAGCAGCAAGGCTGAAAGAGAGTTCGTTAATCAGTGAAATACCGGATAATAAGCAAGTTTTTTCTCTTTTTAAACCTGAACCAAGGCTTAATACAGCCTTGAAAGAAAGAATGCGGCACTTTAAGCGATATCCTGATGATATACCAGCTAAAATCGCATCTATTTTAGATCCGGAGAAAGACTGGACCCCTGGGGATCTTGCTGATCTTATAAACATTCCTGATGTCCCGCAATTCTCCGGAACCAGCTTTGGACGACTATTTGAGAAGTCTCCAGAGCAAAGTATGACTGATACTCTTAATGGTATTATGTTAATTCTGGCTTCCGGGATTACAGACTGTGAAAAAGGCAACTACACCCTCTGTTATTACCAGGGAGAAGCTCATGCCTCTATCTGAATATTATAACCAGCGCCACTCTTCTGCTTTAAATAAAATTAGTGGGAGGCTCTCAGAAGGAAAAGAGTTTATATTTGCTTATGATTCTGAGAGTTCCATTCCGATTAATGCTCAAAAAGCTTATACTAATCGCTGGTATGGTAATGTCAGTGAACGTAAGTTTACTAAAGGGGCCGCAAAGGGGCCAATGGAGCCAAAAATCAAAGGAGACACATACGACTCATCGGGCAAATTGGAGGAGGATTCTATCTTATGAAACTGGAAAGACGTTTAGATGATCTGGTTAAGGATCTGTTAAGTCCAGGCGGACCCAATATAAGTACAAATCGAAATTATCCCTTTGCGTTATTCCAATACTCTCCCCATGAGGAGTTTACTATGAGGGCGAAGCTGATTGAACAGATTGACGCTCTTAGGGGGAAAGGCTGGACAATACTGAATGTTGACCTTTTTTCTACTCCGGATGTGTTTTTATAGTTTAATATGGGCATTACCCCTGTAAATGGCACGACGTGTCGTTCCATTTGCAAGGGTCGGGCTTTCCGGGGGTTCCGTCCGGGTTCCCCGGACCGCTGCCGCGCCCCTACAATCCCTAATGCATTGGCACAGGATGTGATTCCAGTTGATCCTTATTTTTTCTCCCATAACTACAGAAATAATTTAATAATTGCAGAAAAATATTTCTTGCATATGATATAGCATGTGCTATAATACAAGAAAATTATCGGTATATTTCAATTAAAGGAATAATCATGACGATACAACAAGACAGTTTTCCTGAACGTGTTAAAAAAGTTCGAACTACCCTGGGACTTTCTCAGGAAGAATTGGCGCATGAACTGGGAGTAAGCTTTTCAACTATCAATAGGTGGGAGAACAGACAGACAAAACCAATCAAGATAGCCCTGCTACAATTTGAAGCGTTCTGTAAGAGGATGATTAAAGAGGGAAAACTTGAGATTGAGGAGAAATATTAAAAATGGATAATGTTTTCTTTGATCATCCTATATTAAATTCACCTTATGAATACCCTAAGAGGCATTGGCAGCTTGATGAACAAGGGCAACCTACTCAGAAAATTGACGAATTACGGCGTCGTGCTGAGTTTATAACCCCGATTCCAAAACCTCGAAAACGAAAAGATTCAGTTTTTCAAAATGAGATAATCTTTGATGAGGGTAAAGGTTTATCATCTAAAGAACAGCAATATGATCCTACATCGATAATAAATGAACTTCGAGGCTATGTTGATCGCTGGCGGGAGATTAAAAATGTATATGATTGGAGGGTAACTCCAGAAACTGCACGGTTGCTCCAACATTGGAGACATCATAATTTTACTGGTTTACGTCCTTTCTTTTGCCAGATAGAAGCAGTTGAAACAGCAATTTGGCTGACAGAAGTTGCCCCCCAAATAGGTAATACCGGTAAAAAGTTTATTAAACATCTATTAGGTGCGAATCAGGATGCAAACCCGGAATTGATGCGGTTGGCGCTTAAGCTTGCTACAGGGGCAGGCAAGACAACCGTTATGGCAATGATTATTGCTTGGCAAACAATCAATGCAGTACGACGACCAAACAGCAAGAAGTTTTCACGCGGTTTTTTAATAGTAGCTCCTGGATTGACAATCAAAGATAGATTAAGAGTACTGCAGCCAAATGATCCAGATAGTTACTATAAAAGCCGCGAACTTGTTCCTCAGGATATGCTTACTGATATCGAAAGAGTAAAGATAGTTATAACCAATTATCATGCATTCAAGCAACGAGAAAAATTGGAAGTGTCAAAAGGGGGACGTTCTTTGCTCCAGGGGAGAGGAGATAATCTTAATACTCAGGAGACAGAAGGACAAATGCTTCAAAGAGTAATGCCTGAACTTATGGGTATAAAGAATATTCTTGTTATTAATGATGAAGCACATCATTGCTATCGTGAGAAACAGAACCATGAAGATGAAGGAGATCTCAAGGGGGATGAAAAAAAGAAAGCTGAAGAGAATAATGAGGCTGCCCGTTTATGGATTTCAGGTCTTGAAGCTGTCAATCGTAAATTAGGACTTTCTCAGGTTCTAGACCTTTCCGCTACTCCATTTTTCCTTAGTGGATCCGGATATGCTGAAGGCACTCTCTTTCCATGGACTATGAGCGATTTTTCATTGATGGATGCGATAGAATGTGGGATTGTAAAACTTCCCCGTGTGCCTGTTGCTGATAATATTCCGGGTGGAGATATGCCGAAGTTTCGTAATCTTTGGGAACATATCCGTACAAGGATGCCTAAAAAAGGGCGTGGTAAGGCTAAAACTCTCGATCCTCTTAGTCTTCCTGTAGAATTGCAAACGGCCATTGAGGCTCTTTATGGTCATTATGAGAAAACTTACAAATTGTGGGAACAAAGTGGTATCAAAGTTCCGCCATGTTTTATTTTTGTTTGCAATAATACCTCTACATCCAAACTTATTTATGACTATATATCAGGTTTTCTGAGACAAAATGAGGATGGTACATCAACACTTGAAAATGGACGGATGGCTTTATTTCGCAACTATGACGAACACGGCAACCAAATTTCACGCCCTCGGACACTCCTTATTGATAGTGAGCAACTAGAATCGGGGGAAGCTTTAGATAAAAACTTTCGTGAAATGGCATCAGAAGAGATTGAGCGATTTCGACGGGAGATTATTGAACGCACTGGAGACAAACAACAAGCTGAAAATCTTACAGATCAGGCTTTACTTCGTGAAGTAATGAATACTGTAGGAAAGGAGGGGCGACTTGGCGAGTCGATACGATGTGTTGTGTCGGTCTCGATGCTTTCTGAAGGGTGGGATGCAAATACGGTAACTCATGTACTTGGGGTTAGAGCCTTCGGTACACAGTTATTATGTGAACAGGTTATAGGGCGGGCTTTACGTAGACAATCTTATGATTTGAATGAAGAAAAGCTATTTAATGTAGAATATGCAGATATTCTTGGAATCCCTTTTGATTTTACTGCAAAACCAGTAATCTCAATACCTCAACCTCCCCGGCAGACTATCCAGGTAAAAGCTGTTAGGCCTGACCGTGATCATCTGGAAATTCAGTTCCCAAGGGTTGCTGGTTACCGAGTAGAATTGCCGGAAGAACGGTTAACAGCTTCATTTAATGAAGATTCAATACTTGTATTAACTCCTAATCTCGTAGGTCCTTCAGTCACAAAGAATGCCGGAATTATTGGGGAAGATGTTGATCTGAATTTGAAACATTTGAATGATATGCGAAGATCGACTTTACTGTATCATCTTACTCATCGATTACTGACTACTAAATGGCGTGATCCAGGAGAAGAACCTAAGCTTCATTTATTTGGGCAGCTGAAGAGAATCACGAAGCAATGGCTTGATACCTGTTTAGTTTGCAAAGGAGAAACATATCCTGCACAATTACTTTATCAGGAATTTACTGATATAGCTTGTGAAAGGATCACCGCTGGTATTACACGATCTCTAGTTGGTGAAAAACCGATAAAGGCAGTGCTTGATCCCTATAATCCAACTGGTTCGACTATTCATGTTAACTTTGCTACATCTAAAGCAAATCGATATGAAACAGATTCTCGTAAATGTCATATTAATTGGGTTGTTCTTGATAGCGACTGGGAAGCTGAGTTTTGCAGAGTCGCTGAATCTCACCCAAAGGTAACAGCTTATGTAAAGAATCATAATATTGGGTTTGAGGTGCCATACCGTTATGGTTCGGGAACAAGGAATTATATTCCGGATTTTATTGTACTGATAGATGATGGCAAAGATGATTTACTAAATCTGATTGTTGAAATTAAAGGATATCGAGGAGAAGATGCCAAAGAAAAAAGATCAACTATGGATAATTACTGGGTACCGGGAGTGAACAATCTAAAAAAATATGGTCGTTGGGAATTCATAGAGTTCACAGATGTATTTGAAATTGAAAGAGCATTCAACAATATGGTTGAATCAACATTAGAAAAGCATAATAAATACCAAAAACAGGATATATAAAAATGAATGCCGCTAGAATACGGATTTTTATAAGTAGTGTACAGAATGAATTTAAAAAGGAACGGCAGGATGTAAAAGCATTTTTACTTGGAGATGCCTTTCTTCGTCATTTCGTTTCGGAAGTCTTTCTTTTCGAAGATATCCCTGCAAAAGACCAACATGTTGATGAAATATATCTTGACGAGGTTGAAAAAAGTGATCTTTATATAGGGATTTTTGGATATGAGTATGGGAGTAAAGACGAAAATGGCATTTCACCAACCGAATATGAATTTGACTATGCAACAAAGTGCAAAAGAACACGGCTAATCTATGTCTGGGGTTCGGAAGAAACCAGACGATCATTAGAAATGACAAACCTTATTCGAAAAGCCAGTGATGAACTTGTCCGTAGGCGTGTTGAAAATATATCTGCACTAACTTCAGAAGTCTACGCCAGTATTATTGACTATCTGGATAATTTGGGAATGCTTCGGCTTCCGCCTTTTGATGCTGCAATCTGTTCTAATGCCGATCTTTCTCAAGTGTCCAAAAATCGTGTTGACTGGTTTGTTGAAACTGCCCGGAAAGAGAGGGGATTTCCCTTGAAAACAAGCATTCAAGTAAAACCTCTGCTAATGCATTTAAATCTGATTGAAAATGATAAACCTTTGAATGCGGCAATAATTCTTTTTGGAAAGAATCCGCAACATTTCTATCGCACAGCTGAAACAAAGTGCATTCACTGCCATGGAACAGAGTATCTACGTCCTTTTGCATCTCAGCAGATATACAAAGGCGACATCTTTGAACAGGTTGACCAGGCACGTGACTTTGTTCTATCTAAAATAAGTCGTTCCGTAGGAACCAGGGCAATGAACGTTACCGCTCCTTCCAGGTATGAATTGCCGCCGGATGCTATAGGGGAGGCCATTGTAAATGCTATCGCTCACAGGGATTACTACAGTAACGGATCGGTTGAGGTTCGTTTATTCGCCGACCGGCTTGAAATATGGAATCCGGGTTTACTTCCTGGAAATATAACTCCCGATACTCTCAGGAAAGACCACTCCTCAGTACCCAACAATCCTCTTATAGCTGAATCAATGTATCTTACCCGGTATATTGAGAAAGCAGGATCAGGTACACAGATGATGATTAAAGTTTGTAGAGAAGCAAATCTTCCGGAACCTGATTTTGAAGAACGGGAAGGTTTTTTTGTGGTAACCTTGTGGCGGGATTGGATGACCGGAGAGGTTTTAGCAAGTCTTGATCTTATTGATCGTCAAAGAAAGGCAATAGAGTATTTAAAATGCAACAGTAGAATCAGCAATAGTGAATATCAGAAAAACATGGAAGTCTCAAAAGCCACGGCAACTCGCGATCTCGAACATCTTCAGAAACTGAAAATTATTAAAAAGGTCGGCACGACCGGGAAAGGGACATTTTATGTTATTCAAAAGAAAGGACTCATAAAGGACTCAAACGAATCATGATCACAAAGGACTCATATACGGCTCAAACGACTCATCTGATAGCTGAAAGGGGTCATAAAGGGGCCAAACGGGTCGGAAGATATATTTGAAGGAAGAATAATGTCGAAGAAAAAAACACCAAAATCGATAGAAACCATTACACATGAAGAAGCCAAACGGCGAAATATTCCAACCGCTGAGTATCAATCAATCATGCGAAAAGAGGAACAGAAACCGATAAGACTGGCCTACAAACGGCGGAACAGGGACCTCGATCCCCAGCTTGTTTGGAGGGGAAAGGATGAACAGGACTGGTCTGATCTCGTTGTGCATGCTCCTCCTCTGTATATTCAGGAGAAGGTTCATCCAAAGATACTTATTGACGATCTGGTTAACAAAACAAAAGAAGATAATAAAGCTAACGATACACAATTTGATCTTTTTGCAGATTTCAATGGGCTTCCTAATGAAGGTGCCAGGACAGAATTTTACCAGCATGATGCAAACTGGACAAACCGAATGATCCTTGGGGACAGCCTACAGGTTATGGCATCTTTGGCAGAAAGGGAAGGACTTCGGGGTAAAGTACAGTGTATCTATCTTGATCCGCCTTATGGTATTAAATTCAATTCAAATTTTCAGTGGTCTACTACCAGCCGGGATGTTAAGGATGGCAAGATGGATCATATAACGAGGGAACCTGAACAGGTTAAAGCGTTTCGGGATACCTGGCGTGACGGAATTCATTCGTATCTTACTTATCTGCGGGATAGATTAACAGTAGCACGAGATTTACTCACCCAATCAGGATCAATTTTTGTGCAGATTGGAGATGAAAATGTTCATCGAGTACGATCGTTAATGGATGAGGTGTTTGGAGATAGTAATTTTGTAAGTCAGATTGTATATAGAACAACTACGGGAAAAGCTTCAGCAGTACTTGATAGTACACATGATTTTGTACTTTGGTTTGTAAAATCTATGCCTGATTTAAAGATTAGGCGAAATCTTTTTCAGAGAATTGTTGAGCGAGACCAGAATTATCGCTTTGACTTTACTGAAGAAGGATTATTTCAACCAGTAGGACCTAATACCTATCGTATTGCTCGTATGAATCCGATTACTTCACAGTCGTCGAGTACAACAACGCTTTTTGAATATCCTTTTGAAGGGAAGTTATTTCAACCTGGCAAGGGTGGTTGGAAAACTAATTTTATTGGTATGAAGCGTCTTAATAGGTCGCAAAGACTTACTTATTCTGGTAGAACACTTGGTTTTGTAAGGCCATTTCAAGATTTTGGATTTCAATCCCACACAGATATTTGGGATGACACTCGACAGTCTGGCTTTGGTGACAAAAAGGTTTACGTAGTTCAAACTGTACCAAAAGTTATCCAACGTTGTATCCTCATGACCACTGACCCGGGTGACCTTGTCCTCGATCCTACTTGCGGTTCCGGTACAACGGCCTATGTTGCAGAACAATGGGGGCGGCGTTGGATTACTATCGATACTTCGCGTGTAGCTCTTGCTCTTGCAAGGGCAAGGATTATGGGTGCCAGATATCCATATTATCTACTTGCCGATTCGTCAAAAGGACAAATAAAAGAAGCTGAGTTGAGGCAGACAACGCTTTCAACAATGCCATCCCATAATGACATTAGACATGGATTTGTATATGAGCGCGTACCGCATATTACCCTCAAGTCCATCGCCAATAATACAGAGATTGATGTTATCTGGGAAAAGTTCCAGGAAGTACTGGAACCATTGCGAAAACAACTGAATGAAGCACTGAACAAAAAATGGGAAGAATGGGAGATCCCCAGGGAAGTTTATAAGGATTGGACAGGTGAAGCCAACAATATCCATGGCCAGTGGTGGAAGAACCGTGTAGCCCGGCAGAAGAAGATTGATGCTTCAATAGCCGCAAAAGCTGATTATGAGTACCTATATAATAAACCCTATCAAGATAATAAGGCTGTCAGGGTTGCCGGACCTTTTACTGTGGAGAGCATATCACCTCACCGAATTCTCGGTGTTGATGAAAACGATGAACTGATTGATCCATCTGCTGATATAAGTCCAGAGTACGGAGAGAATCAGGATTTTACACAGATGATCCTGGAAAACCTTAAAACTTCCGGCGTTCAGCAGGCTCATAAAGAAGATAAGATCTCGTTAAGTTCTTTAACTCCCTGGCCGGGAGATATGATTTGTGCCGAGGGGCGTTATATGGAAGGAAGTGAGGAAGCAGGAATTCTGAAGCGTGCAGCAATTTTTATCGGATCTGAATTCGGTACAGTATCACGACCGGATCTGGTTGCTGCTGCAAGAGAAGCTGGAGATGCTGACTTTGATGTTCTTATTACCTGTGCTTTTAACTATGAAGCCCACGCTTCAGAGTTTAATAAACTGGGCCGAATACCGGTACTAAAAGCCCGGATGAATGCTGATCTTCATATGGCAAATGATTTAAAGAATACTGGCAAGGGGAATCTTTTTGTTATTTTTGGTGAGCCGGATATAGAGATAATAGATACTGAAGATAATCAGATTCAGGTTAAAGTAAATGGTGTAGATGTATTCCATCCAAATACAGGGGAAGTGCGGAGTGATGGCGCGGATGGAATAGCCTGCTGGTTTATTGATACTGATTATAATGAGGAAAGTTTTTTTGTCCGGCATGCTTACTTTCTGGGTGCCAATGATCCTTATAAATCACTCAAAACAACCCTTAAAGCAGAAATAAATCAGGAAGCATGGGATACGTTGCATAGTGATATTTCCCGTTCATTTAATAAACCTGGAAACGGGAGAATCGCTGTGAAAGTAATCAATCATCTTGGAGATGAAGTGATGAAGGTTTTTCGGGTGGAGTAGCATATGCAATTTCGAATAGCAGATACCTTTACAGATAGTCTTGCCCGTTTAACAGGTGAGAACCAGAAAGCGATAAAAACTACGGCTTTTGATTTACAATTAAGTCCATCTAGTCCAGGACTTCAATTTCACAGGCTTGATCAGGTAAAAGACAAAAACTTCTGGTCGGTTCGTGTAAATAGAGATATTCGGATAATAGTACATAGGAATGAAAAAAGTCTTCTTCTTTGTTATGTTGATCACCATGACAAAGCGTATGAATGGGCATCAAGGCGAAAACTCCAGATACATCCTAAAACTGGAGCGGCTCAGTTAGTAGAGATCAGAGAGACTATTCAGGAGATCTCTATCCCTGTATATAGAGAAAAACTACAAGAAATAATCCCACTTTCAGAAATTACCATAGATGAACTTCTTAAATATGGTGTTCCAGATGAATGGATAAATGATATTAAATCTGCAAATGAAGATACATTATTGGACATAGCCGCCCATCTTCCTGCAGAAGCTTCAGAAGCTATTTTAAATCTTGCTATTGGTGTTATTCCGCAAAAACCTTCCTTTTATGATAAGGACGACGATCCCTTTAACCACCCGGATGCTCAACGGCGGTTTCGTATAATGCAAACAAGTACTGAACTTGAACAAGCATTGGAATATCCTTGGGAGAAATGGGCAGTTTTTCTACATCCATTTCAACGCCAATTGGTAGAAAATAACTACAATGGTTCTGTACGAATATCCGGTTCTGCTGGAACAGGAAAAACTATAGTAGCTTTACATAGAGCTGTGTATCTAGCTCGGCATAATCAAAATGCAAGAGTTCTTTTAACAACATTTTCAGACAGTCTTGCAAACGCATTAATGTTGAAGCTGAGATATCTAATAAGTAATCAACCACATCTAGCGGAGCGCCTGGAAGTTCATTCTATAAGTGCAATTGGTCTTAGATTATTTCAACGATTAGCAGGTCGACCTCCTGAGATTGCACCTCTGTCTGTAGTTCAGCAATTATTCGAAGATGAAAAGCTGGCAAATAATGACATCAAACAAAGTCTCCGATTCTTACTGAATGAATGGAAAAATATTGTAGATGCCTGGCAGATTAAGACATGGGAAGAATATCGTGATGTCCTACGATTGGGTAGAAAAACACGTTTACCCGAAAGTCAGCGACAAATCCTCTGGAAAGTTTTTAATAATGTTCGTGGAAAGCTTAAACAGAAAAAAATGATTACATTTTCGGATATGTTTACTGAATTGTCAAATAGAATTTCAAACACAAAAAACCCTTTGTTTGATTATACGATTGTTGATGAGGCACAAGATATTAGTATAGCTCAGTTACGGTTTATATCAGCTCTTGGCAAGCTGCATCCAGATGGCTTATTTTTTGCTGGAGATCTTGGGCAACGTATTTTTAGACAAACATTTTCATGGAAAGCAGCAGGTGTTGATATTCAGGGTCGATCACGAACATTGACAATTAATTATCGAACTTCACACCAAATAAGATCAACTGCAGATAAATTACTTGATCCTGAAATTTCTGATGGGGATGGAAATATCGAACAACGGGGAAGCACTATATCAGTTTTTAATGGAATAAAACCGACAATAATCGAATGTAGCAATACCGAAGAAGAAGTTGCCAGAGTTGGTAGATGGATTCAAAAACGGTTGGAGGAAGGACTTAAACCGCATGAAATTGGAGTGTTTATTCGTTCGGACGAACAGATTCCACGGGCTCAAAAAGTTGTCAATAATGTTGGGATAGATTATATTATTCTTAATAAACATATCGATATTACAGCAAATAAAGTAACAATATGTACTATGCACCTCACTAAAGGGCTTGAATTTCGTGCAGTTGCAGTTATGGCCTGTGACGATGAAGTAATTCCTTTGCAAGCACGAATTGAAACTGTATCAGATGATTCTGATTTGGAAGAAGTATATAACACAGAACGCCATCTTTTATACGTTGCATGTACAAGAGCACGAGATTTTCTCTTTGTAACAGGGGTTGCTCCGTCATCGGAATTTCTTGAAGATTTAAAATATTAAATAAGTATAGTGTGGTTAAAGACCATTATATGCTGGAATTTTTTGAACTGAAAAAGAAGTTTTCTAATATTGGGCTGGCTCTGAAAATATCAATATTTAAGAAGGAGAAATTCCCAAATGGCAGAAAAACATGAATTTGGAGGTAGGTGGACAGAAGAAAAACTTAAACTTGTTAAAAAATACCTTGAAGCATATGCCACCATTATGAATAAGCAAAAATTTTGGTTTGCCTATATTGATGCTTTTGCCGGAACCGGATACAGAAAAGAAAAGGATAGTAAAACTGATGACCAAATATCTCTGTTTCAGCAAGATGATATAAAAGAGATTGAAACATATTCGAAAGGCTCTGCTCGTATTGCTTTAGAGATCGAACCTGGATTTAATAAATATATCTTTATTGAGAAATCAACAAAATATATTACTGAATTGCATAAACTTAAAGAAGATTTTCCAGAAAAAGGAAAAAATATACAGTTGGTTAATGCAGATGCCAATAGCTACATATCCGACCTTTGTGATAATTACAAATGGGGAAAACATAGGGCTGTTATGTTCCTTGATCCATATGGAATGCAGGTAAACTGGAAAACCATCAAAGCCATTGCAAATACAGAAGCTATAGATTTATGGTATCTTTTTCCTCTTGGTATTGGGGTAAATAGACTTCTCCAAAAAGATATAGACAGAATGCCTCTTTCCTGGGAGACAAAATTAGATGACATCTTGGGAACAAATGAGTGGAAAGATTCTTTTTATAGCGAAATACAGGAGGCAACACTCTTTGGAAATGAAACTAATACAGTTAAGGACACCGATTTTAATAAAATAAGTGAATTCATAATAGAAAAACTTAAATCGATATTTGCCGGGGTTGCCGAAAATCCATTATTACTCCGGAATTCAAAAAACAATCCATTATATTTACTGTGTTTTGCATCAGGTAACCCAAGAGGTGCAAAGACTGCAGTAAAAATTGCACAGAATATTTTAAAGAGGAAATAATGTCGAAGAAATCAGCTATTGAATGGACAGAATCCACATGGAACCCGATTACCGGCTGTACAAAGGTTAGTGATGGTTGTAAAAATTGTTATGCAGAGCGCATGGCAAAGAGACTCAAGGCAATGGGGC
>JABMQR010000268.1 GCA_013202335.1 Bacteroidota bacterium | reverse complement strand
TCTTAAGGCTTATTATTCATATCCACGGTGGTGGACACTATCTTTTTTATTCCATCAGTCTATTTTTCTTAAAGCCTTTCGAAGCATTTCCTAATCTGTGCCGATTCGGATACATTCAGCATTCTAAAACTGAATTTCTTGATTTTGCAATATGGTCTTCCTTAGTGGAGTTTTTAGCAAACCTTAGATATGGAATAATAATATCATTCTTTGGTGATTCGGTTCCATCGTAGGTGATAGTCAGAACAGGGACTCCCGTCAGCTCTTCTATTTTTTTACTCATAGCTTCAGTTACTAATGAGGGACAGCAAAAAGCCGGATTTGTCTGTATGAACAGTGCTACATCAGGATGATCTTTTAGAATACGAAATATTTTTAGAATGTTTTCATAACTTTCACCAGCCTGCTCAATTCTAATATTAAATTGAGCGAGCTCTTTTTCTGCTATGGGGTTTTTAGAACTCAACGGTTTCCCAATATATTTTCCAAGATAGCTGTGATAACGACCTTCAAGAAGTTCCATCGCAGCCATAAGTGATTTGAAAATAACAAAATCCGAGAGTTTCAGCTCTTTCCTCCATCTTTTTGTAGCTGCTCCCATGATAATTTTTGCATAATCATTATACGGTGTGATAAGAACTTCTCCGCCGGCGGCTTCAATACAGCTAACAAGATTTTGATTCATGACTTCATTATCTCTGACATACAGATCTCCAAAAATAGCTACTTTTGGTTTAACAGTTTTCTTATACTGAATGGTATCAAGTTTTTCAATAACCTGTTTTACTGCATCAAGATATGTTAATTCTCCTAAAAAAGCGTTTTTGAAAATAATCATGGACTCTGCAACTATTCTGTTAGTTTTGTCTTTTTCCAGCTCATACGGGCGAATCATACAGCTGATTTTTTTTAGATTCCCACCAAACATGTAGGCGAAATATGTTTTTACTGTAACTATCGGACTGATTTCAACCATAGTTAATTCACCGGCATACACACCAGCGTTTGACATATTTACCCATTCCTTTTCGATAAGACTTTTTATAAAAGAGGGATACATGGTTATATTGCAGGCCCAGTCCGATTTGATCATCCAGAGGATCGTATCTTCAGGTTTAAGATTATACTTTTTAATATATTCGATATATTCAGTAGTTACCGCATTAACTGGAATGCACTGTCCGCTATTCGTTTTCATGCTGGATGATATTAATTGCGGGGTTTCTTCCAGAACCCGTGCATCTATTCCCACATATTGCAGATTTGCAGCAATCAGTGGGAGTACATAGGAGTCCCAGTTAGGAAGAAGAACTGTTTTCCCTTTCAAGGAGGTTTCAATTACCGGAGTAACTGGCAGATTTCCCGTTTTATTGACACCGGTCATTCCCAATTTAAGATGATTTCGGAAGGATCTTACTCCCGCCTCTATTCTTGTTTCATATCCCACATTCGAATCATGGTCGTCAATTTGAAGTATAAGATAAGGTTTTTCCTGTTTATCCATAATTCTTTTAAAATATTCAAGAGTAAAGGAGTCCGGAGAGCATTTAAAGGAAGTAACAAAAACGGGATATAATCCCTCTGTCCGGGCACAGAATTCTGCAGCTGACAGGATTGACGCCGGATATGCCCAATGGATCTGGTCCAGCAGCTTATGAACCGATTGAGAGGGTTCATATAAGGGCAGGGAATCAGTGAAAAAGGTTTCAATTTCGAGCGAAGAAAAAATTTCTGGAATATTTTTATTCATAGATTCTGAAAGTACGGTATAAGGTCTGCCTAAAAGTAATACTTTTACCTCTCCCATTTGCGGGTAGGAAAAAATTTCTTTAAATTTTGACTTGGTAGTTCGATAGTATTCCAAAGCCCCGTCATAGGCCCTTGATACATCGAGAAAATTATATTTTCCATGAATTAACTGATTAAGGGCTTTTAGAAGTTCGTATTTTGTTGTCAGTAGGTTTGCTCTGTGATTAATGAGAGGACGGAAACTCTTTATTTTAACCCCATTCAGCTCCATTCCAGCGGTTAAGGTTGAACTAAACTGTGTATAATAGCAGAATTTTTTAAATCTTGCCGGATGATTTTCATCTTTACGGCCAGATAAATGGATAGGGAGAAATATACAATCACATTTTCCTGCAAGATTATCAACATGTCCATAAAATGCAGCCATAGGAGCACAGAATTCTGCCCCTGCCAGTTTTTTTCCGCGGGGGATTAGGGAGATCTGTGATTCGCTTGTGATGGTTCTGATGCCAAGCGTGTGAAAGAATTTCTTCCATAAGTCGGTTTCCTCAAAAATTTGCAGTCCTGATGGAATTCCGATAACAGGCATTTTTGAGTCTGATAATTTTGTTAAAGTAAGCGGGGCAAGTACTCTCTTTCTGACTTCTAACAGTGAGGGTGTCGTTTTTATTTTAATATATTGTTTGGTTTGATAATCTCTGCCGCAAAGAAATCCATATGCTACTTCCTCATGCTTAACAGAAGCTATACGTATCCTGCAGTGATTTAAGCACAGATCACAGATTTCAGAACGAACAGAAATATTTTCCCTGTAAATATCCATTCCCCGAAATACTGATTCTCCGGTCATTTCTTCAGCGGAAGTAATGGCTGCTCCTAATGCACCGGTAAGATGACAGTATTTAGAGACGTATATTGGTATATTTAGTTTTTGTTCAAAGGCAGCTACAAGGGCTTTGTTTTTTGCTGTGGCTCCTTGAAAAAATATTCTCTTACCAATATTTCCTTCTGAAGCTACTTTTTGGAGATAGTTTTCGCGAACAGAAAAGAGTACTGCAGCAAGGATTTCACTTACTTTGTAATTTTTGTTTAAATAGTGGTTGATATCTCTTTCCATAAAAACTGTACACCTGTCACTTGCTAACGGTGCTCTGGCACCCGCTGCGAGTGAAGCATAATCTGAAAGTGAAACACCCAGCTTATGAGCCTGTTCTTCTATAAAACTTCCTGTTCCCGCTGCACAGACTGTGTTCATTTGTGAAAAAGTTACCATACCTTTTCTTAAAGTGGTGAACTTTGCATCCTGTCCGCCTATCTCAATTATGGTATCAATATCCGGATCAAGATCGACAGCTGCTCTGGCATGTGCTGAAATCTCATTCAAAATAGTATCAGCTCCAATAAGTTTTCCAATAAATTTACGACCTGATCCGGTACTGCCTACTGCTGCATAATTAAAAACAACTTTTCTGGATGCAAGAAGCAAGCAGCAAGCTTCAAAAATCGCCTGAACTGCAACGATTGGTCTTCCGGCAGTACGTGTATAAAATCCGGCAACTGCTGTATACTCAGAATCAATTATTATGGCTTTGGTTGAAGTGGAACCTACATCAATTCCCAGAAAGACTTTCATAGTGCTTCCCGGTTTCAGCTCCTGATACACATCTACTTCTACATCAGAGATGGTTTCTGGCATGACATAATCATAATGCAGGAGTCCGTTAAAATCAGGATAGTCAGTTAATTTTAATTCAAGTGGATCATAGTAATATTCCTTTTCCAGATTACTGTCAGGGTGAATTAAATCAGCTGAAAAAACCTCTTTATTTGAAGGTTTACTCTCGAGAAGAAGAAGACCCGCACCAATAGCACCGTAGAGATGCGCATATTCATGTACTTCAATCTTGTGGCCAAAAGTTTTTTCAAGATGTCTGACAACCGCAGTATTTTTTGCCACACCTCCGGCAAAGATCATAGGACTTAATTCAGTTTCTTCATCAATAATAGTATCTGCAATATTGTTTGCCAGTCCAAGACAGAGGCCATCGCAAATTTCCTCAAGAGAGTAGCCCTCCTGTTGACTGTGAATAATATCTGTTTTCGCAAAAACTGAACATCTTGAAGCAATTTTGGGGATATCACTGGTGTTAGACAGGGCTTTATCGCTCAGTTCTGCACTATCAGCAAGATTCAATCTATTAGCCTGCTGATCAAGGAATCCCCCTGTTCCGGCAGCACAGGAGGTGTTGGACCGTAAGTTTTTGTAATTTCCGTTTTCATCAAACTCTATCAATGAAAATTTTTCACCCCCTACATTAAGAATGGAACGGAAATTGGAATAAAACAGCTTCACGCCCTGAATAATCGCGATTCGGGTATCATACTCAACAGCTCCCTTATAGATATTCGGAACTCCAGAGGTTCTTGCTATCCCTGCTACATTGGTGTAATCGATTTTAAACAGGATGTTCCTGAGGATTTCTGTAGGTTTACCCTGGTGGTGTATATAATGTTGATTGATGATATTTCCAAAAAAATCCATCTCGACAACAGAAAGAGTAACAGAACCAGTATCAATTCCAATAATCTTTTTTGTATCTGATTTCATAGAGTGTGCATCCTTAACAATTGTCCCGCTCTGCGGTAGAAGCAGTGTAAAAAAAAATGAGTTACTTTTTTTTAGCTCCCTCTTCTACATATAGTTCATCGGATTCAATAAGTCCTGCAATAAGGTCTGCAATAAGGCCACCATATTCAACACTTGCCAGCTTTAGTCTTGATATCATGGTCCAGGCTGTATCCTTGTTAACCTCTATAACTTCGGCTAGTTTTCGAACGCTTATGAGTTTTTCATTTCGAATGAATATCTCGATGGCTGCAAACCATTTTTGCAATGGAATTCTTGTATTATGAAAGAGGGTCTTTACAGTAACAGAAAATGAGATGTTACACGTATTACAGTGATACCTGAACTCTTTTTTCATAGGTGTTATTCGATGGGAATTGCAATGTGGACAAACAGGTTTGTTTCGCCACCGTATTTTTTCTATAAAACGTATACAATCCTCTTTTTTAGGAAAGATTTTATAGAATTCACTTATTACTGGAAACTCTTTCATAAAATAAGGATAAATCCATTTTAGATTGCGGTCAAGATAATTCTACCATCGACTGGGACAATATTTTAATTTAGTTGATTTTAATTTGCCTGATGATTCTGTAGAATTTTGGTAAGAAACTCATTAATTTTCTTTGCTGCTGCCGCTGCGCCGCTGCTGTTTAGGTGCAGGCCGTCAACGGTGACTGCCAATCCCCGCTTATTACTGAGGAAATCAGCATTATCAGGATTTCCCGCAATAAAATCTGCATCGGTATTAAAAAGATCAGGGGACTCCGAAGTTGGGAAGAAGTAATGATTAAATTCAGTCTTAGTGGGTGTATTAGCAATTATCTGTTCTAATTCCGGTTCAGTATCAATACAGAATATACCGGTTGAAATGCATATGTTTCTTATTGCGGCGTTTATCTCTCTTTTTCTGGTGTTAAGCCATATTGCCGGCTGTCAGGCTGTTCCCAAAAAAAGCCACTATCGAATTGTTACTCATTCCGGGATTTACTTCTCTCTATTTCGACGATTGAGAAAGAGGCAACTTTTGACTCTTTTTCTGCCGCTTCTTTATCCAGTTCTTCAATAAGGGAAACAGACTGGAAGGGAATCATAAGATGATTTGCTCTTCCAAAGGTTTTTTCGAAATTTTCTCTGTTCGGATCAATTATAAGCGAACTGGCTTTTGGAAGAATAATATCTTTAATAGAAACAAAATAGGGATGGGTCATATCAAGTTTCCCGGCGCTGAGTGTAACTTCTTTATTTTTCCAGATAAAATGAACTCGGTACAGTGACAATATTTGCCTCCAAAATCGATCAATTAAAGGGGGAATTATACCAGAAAAATACTGAATAAGTACAGTATTCAGTATATACTAATTACCTATGAAAACAACTCTTCCGATATCATGTAATAAAGATTGTGGTTCTGGATGTCCATTAACTGCCCATATTGAGAATGGACGCCTTGTAAAAGTTACTGACAACCCTCTTAAAGGAAAGTATATGCAGGGGTGTGCAAAAGGGTATCGCATGCCTGAAATTCTCTATCATCCGGATAGATTGAAAAAGCCTCTGATACGTGTAGGGGAAAGAGGAACCGGCAGCTTTCGTGAAGCTGAGTGGGGTGAAGCGCTGACCCTGGCTGCATCGAAACTATCTGAGGCGAAGAGTACTTATGGCCCGGAATCAATACTCAATATTGGAGGCTCAGGATCCTGCAGGGGGGCTCTGCACAACACAGCCCGACTGTTAACCAGATTTCTTGCTCTCTTTGGCGGATATACAGAAACCCGTGGATCGTACAGCAGTGAAGCTGTCAGCTTTGTTAATCCCTTTTTATTTGGCACAAATGATGTTGGTATTGATGTCAGGACCCTTTTGGATTCTGAGCTGGTTATCCTTTGGGGATTTAACCCTGCAGATACCAGATTTGGTTGTGAAACAGAGGCTGTTCTGCGGGAATTGAAAAAGAGAGGGACTCCTGTAATTGTTATTGATCCCAGGCGAACAGCTTCTGTTGATTTGTGTGGTGCTGAATGGATACCCATTTATCCCGGCTCTGATAATGCATTGGCTGCAGCTCTGCTACGACTCCTTATTTTGGATGATCGAATTGATTTAGCTCAAATAAATTTGTACAGTATTGGATTTTCGGAACTTACCCGGTATGTCTGTGGTGATATTGATGGACAACTGAAAGATCCGGCCTGGGCAGAGGAGCAGTGCGGCATCAGTGAAGCTCAATTACTCAGGCTGTATAAAAAGTTTATCAGTGCACAACCTGCTGCAGTCCTGCCGGGACTTTCAATTCAGAGAACGTTAGGCGGTGAGGATACCAATCGTTTTCTTACTGCATTACAGCTTGCTGCCGGAAATATTGGTAAAAGTGGGGGAAGTACTGGTTCCGGGCAATGGAACCATATTCAAACCCCCAGGTGCGGAAAAATTGAAGTACCTGGCAACCCGGCCGGGAGTAAGTTTAGTATACCGGTTTATGAGTGGGCTGATGCTGTTTTGAAAGGGAAAGAAGGGGGATACCCCTCAGATATTTCAGTTTTATATAATGTTGGGGGGAATTTTGCTGTTCAGTCAAGTGACAGCACTAAAGTGAGGAAAGCTTTGCAGAGAGTTGATTTTATTATTTCTCATGATTTTTTCCTTACGCCAACTTGTGAGTGGTCTGATATTGTTTTCCCTGTGAAAATGTTCCCTGAGAGAACTGATATTTGTTTCTCAAACTCAGGAATGCTGCTCTATTCACCTAAGGTGGTAGAAACGGAAGGGCAGGCTAAGGATGATTTCGAGATATTATGTCTTTTAGCGGATTCTTTGGGGTTTGGAGAGACTTTCTCAGGAAATAAAACTTCTGAAGAGTGGATTGAGAGTTTTATTGCTGAGAGCGAGATTGATGATCCGGAGTTGTTTCGAAAGAGAGGGATTTGGGAAGGCGAAGGCAGGATGTCTTTCGGGCTTAGTGATTTTATTGATGATCCTGTTAAGAATGCCCTGTCTACTCCGTCCGGCAAAATTGAACTTGTATCTGATACCTATTTATTAGCAGGGGGGGCTGAGGTTCCCCATCTTGGGAAGGAAATTCTTTCTGAGCAGTATCCGCTGTTTCTTATCACACCTCATGAAAAATTCAGAATACATTCTCAAAATACAAATGTAAAATCTCTTGCAGTTCTTTTGGATGACAGATTGGAAATTCATGCTGAGGACGCTGAGGATCGATTTATTGGGGAAAATGATGTTGTCAGGGTACAAAGTAGTACCGGATCGGTAATTGTTAACGTGAAACTCTCTTATGCAATCGCGAAGGGAGTAGTATCGTTAAAATCCGGGTTCTGGTATACAGAAAAAGAATCTGAAGTTGCTGTCTATTATGGAACAAATACTTTGACAAATTCAGATCCGACTTTCCCGAGCCATGGCTCCCGAACACACTCAAATGCTGTTCAGGTTTTAAAAATTCTTTAAGACGATATAAATTAGAATGATATTTTTATCTGTTTTTTCTAGACTTCTATTGTAGATCTATCAGGATTGATTTTTTCATTCTTCAGCCATTTAACTCCTAAATAGCAGAGAGGTGTATCGAAAAGTGCAAATACCACTTTAAAAATCCAATAGGGAATAATTAAGCTGATGATAAATGTAACGGTAAACTTGGGAGCTATTTTATAAAAAGCCAGAAACATAAAAATAGTAGTGTCAACAAATTGGCTGAATATTGTTGAAAGATTGTTTCTCAACCACAGATGCTTTCCCTTTGTCTGTTTTTTCCAGAAGTCAAAAGCTCTTACATCAATACTCTGACTGATAATGAAAGAGGTTATACTTGCAAAAGTTATCCGAAGGCTGCTTCCAAAAATAAGTGAATACTCACCTTGCAGTCCCCATGTTTCATTTGCCGGCAATTTTATGCTGACGAAAATCATCACAAACATAAACACCAAAACAGCTGAGGATACTCTTACAAAATACCTTGCACGTTCTTTTCCATGCACTTCACCCACAATATCAGTAATCAGAAAAAGGAGGGGCATAAAAAATATCCCTACAGAAACTCTTATACCGGCTAGAGTTGTGATTTTTGAGCCTATGGTATTTACTAAAACCATACTACCAACAAACAGGGCAAGCAGAATATCAGTTTTTCTTTCTTTTGTGAGCATGAACGGTATCTCCTATAGGTCGTTTGATTGAAGTTTGGAAATACCTTACTTGAATTTGTTTACTTAGTCAAACAAATATTCGAAAGATAAATTCATATTATTACTAAATATTGTTGCAGAATGTTGCAAAAAGAGTATAATTGAATTAACAGTTTCGTTTAAATCTGTGAAGTTGGAGGAAATTATGACCAGTAAAACAATAGTAATTGCAATAGGAGGGAACTCACTTATTGAAAACCCTCAGGATATTTCTGTAACAGCTCAATTCGAGGCAGCCAGAAAAACTGCCGCCCATATTGTTAAGCTTGCCGAAGATGGGCATAGGATAATTATTGTACATGGCAACGGCCCTCAGGTAGGATTTATTCTTAGACGGTCTGAATTCTCCAGAAAAATCCTTCATACTGTACCTCTGGACTCCTGTGTAGCAGATACTCAAGGTGCTATCGGTTATAACCTGCAGATGGCAATTTTTAATGAAGCCAGAAAACTTGGAATCATCGTATCTGCAGCTACCATTGTAACCCAGGTAGAGGTGGATCCCAATGACCCATCCTTCATGGCTCCATCAAAACCCATTGGATCCTTTATGGAAAAAAAGGATGCTGAATATCACCAGAAAACTGATGGGTGGCATATTATGGAAGATGCCGGAAGGGGCTACAGACGAGTAGTTCCCTCACCAAAACCTTTAAATATTATTGAACTCGACTTAATAAAAACACTTTCAAATCATGGAGCAATTGTTATTGCTGCCGGCGGCGGAGGGATACCGGTTGTGAAAACGGATGAAGGGTTTCTCAAAGGTAAAGAGGCAGTTGTTGATAAGGATTTTTCCGCAGCACTTATGGCTAAAGAACTTAAAGCAGACCTTTTTGTCATTTCGACAGCTGTTGAAAAGGTTTGTATTAATTTTGGGAAAGAGACTGAAGTACAACTTGATAGAATAAGCTGCAAAGAAGCGGAAGAGTATTGTGAACAGGGTCATTTTGCACCCGGCAGCATGCTGCCCAAAATTAAGGCTATAATTGATTTTGTCTCTTCTACAGGGAATGAAGGAATTGTTACTGATCCTGAACACCTGTATGAAGCAGTGCATGGTAACGATGGTACGCAGATTTTTCCGTAATGCTGTGTAAACCTTCACCTTACGCAATCATACTGTTTTAATCCAGTATCCGAAATATTCAGCTGCCTGAAGTTTATTTAGAATAAACAGTTGTACTGTCTGCAGCAAATTTATCATAAATAAACTTCTAAGACCAAAAACTATTGTTTTTAGTCCGCTTTCATCCAAAACCTGCTCATTAGTAGCAATGAGGGGATGAGAAGTGAGAGGGTAAGCCAATTCTGCTGATCGAAAACCCCGCCTGCAATGCCCTTAAGCAATAAGAGAAGGATTCCAGAAATTCCTTGAATCGTAAATAATAATTTCTGCAGCCGGATAAATTTCTTTTTACCTACAGCGATAAGAATACCGAGGATACCTGCCCAGAGTAAAACAGGTGATGCGAGTAAGACATTCTCATTGTTAAACGTAACATCCTGATTGGTAAAAATCATCATAAGGAGTAAGGCTGTACCAAAAAATCCAAACAAGAGGCCGTAACATGCGGTATAGGTACCATATGCAGCTCTCCAGAGAGAGCTTTTTGTCTTGAAATATAGAATATATAAAATCAAGCCAATAAAACCGATAAGTATACCTACTGCAATTCCAACAGGCCAATATTTTGCAGGTTCGGGAGGTACTTCTTTGCGCTCCGGGAAATCAGTGAGTACTTCATAGTTACTGACCAGTTTTACTGAATTTCCGGAAGCATCTGTATAGTAAAAATTCAGTAGGTTCTGATTTAGTTCCTCAGGAAGGAACATATCATCCCAAAGGCTGATTTGTGTATCTATAACATCACTTTGCAGAAAATTAAGTACCCAGTCCATAAAAAAATTATTACCTGAATGTCTGTGTATATGTTCCCGAAGGGACATTTTCCCTGGCTGTGCTTCTGCCCATACCTTTAATTGTCCATCAACAGCCATATTAATTACATCCCGTACTCGTGTTGAACAGTTGTCATTATAATGATGGTACAAATAGGTGTTATTTCCTGGTTTAACGTTTTCCTGCAGGAAAATTGCCACTTCATATCTCTTTTCAGGAGGAATATTCAAAGTTGCTGCTGTCATGTTTCTCAATTCATATTCAGCCTGAGAAATGCGGTATGCTGCCGGAGCAGCAACTACTCCATAAATTAATCTTCCCATTGCAAAGTTTCGGAAAAAATTATCCTGTTTAAAGTTGAATACACCATAGTCGTAGAGAACTTCTGTATTACGAAGGGAGTCTTCAACTATTATTGCTATATGACCATACCAAAGGTAGACAGAATCTCCCTGTCCAACTGTGAGAATCTTAATGGTAAGGTATTCACCCCGTTCAGCCATCTGGGCCTTATCAGGCTGGTCAGCTGCTGCCGCCATGTGCGGAAATATACCTTGTGCAGAGATTATTAATATGAGGGTAAACAGAAGGATCCCATTTTTTTTCATGACATTAAGCATAGTATATTTTTACGGTAAAATCATCAGCTTGACAATGGATAACTCTCCCTATAGGCTCATTCTATGATAAAAAAGAAAACGATTGAATTTACTGACAGTCCTGCTAAAGTGATGGATAATCCCCTTGGGAAGTCAGCAGTAAATGACTTTTATCTTTCAGCAGATATGAATTGTGCTGAATCGATAGTACGTGCTGCAAATAAACTATACTCTTTGGAAATTGATGAACATGCACTGCGTACCGCTTCGGGATTTGGCGGTGGAATGGGAGCCGGGCATTTATGCGGGGCTGTTTCAGGATGTATCATGGCAGCCGGTATGCTTTTTGTCCGTGTGAGGGCTCATGAAAATGATGTTTTACAAAACATAACCGCAGATTTTATTGAAAGAATCAACAATCATTTTGACTCGCTTCTGTGCAGTGAAATTGAGAAGAAGTATTCCACTGAAGATTTTGGTTGTTCACAAGTAGTGTATGAAACTGCAGAATTTTTTTGGAATCTTGTTTCAGATAATAATGATAAGAGAATCCGGTGACTTGAGATGGAAAGAAATATTCGCACAGAGGCAATAATATTGTCCAGCAGAAGAATGGGTGACCTGCATCGATCAGTGACATTGCTCTCCCCCAATCTTGGGATTCTGCAGGCGGCTGCCTTCGGAGCCCAGAAAGGTAAGAGTAAATTATCCGGTTGGGTTGAACCCTATGTTTCAGGTACCTTCAATTTATACTATAACCCGGTAAAGCAGCAGTATAAGATCGTGGATATTGACTCCTGTGAATTTCGGGAATTTCTCCGTTTGGATGTCTACGCCTTTTATCTGGCCTCTTTCTGGTCGGAACTGATAATCAAAACCTACGCAGGCGGTGGGGAATACAGTGACTTGTATAATTTAATCCTGGAATCATTGAGTGTTCTTGGGGTTGGAAGGGAAGCTGATAACCATAACTTACTGGTTCAAACAATTTGGAGATTCCTTACAATAATTGGATATGCACCTGAACTTGTGGATTGTCCTGAATGCGGAAAAACTCTTGACAATTCAGAAACACTTGTATTTGATGCTGATTCAAATGCTTTTCTTTGCAGTATGTGCGGAACCTATGAGGAGCTTGTTATCTATCAGGGAGCACGTAAGTATCTTCTCTATACACAGGAGTTATCTGTGAAGGATGCGGTTGCCGTTCATTTAAGCAGTAAAGCAATGGACAGCCTGAAAAAGGTGTTGATTTCACTTGTTTTACATGTTGTAGGAGGTCCTTTAAAAACACTTCAGAGTGGTATTTTATGAGACTTTTTATTGCTGTACCTATTCCAGATAGTGCAGCAGAAATACTTAAAACCTGTACAAATTCTTTGCAGGAAATGAAAAACATTCGACTTGTTCCTAAACAAAATCTACATTGTACAATTATCTTCCTGGGTGAAAAAACAAAACCGGAATGTGAAAATATCATAAAAAAAATGAATTACCTGAGTAAACAGTTTTTTCCTACAGTAATTTCTTTGCAGAAACTTGTGATTTACCCCTCTGGAAGCCGTGATCCAAGGGTGTTGGCTGTAGCTGTTAATTCAGTAAATCAGGGACTGGACGTATATCACCGGATTCTCTGCAGGGAATTTGGTATTTTGAGAGGTAAGGTTGGGAACTACCATCCACATATAACACTGGCCCGATTTCATACAAGTGGTCAGAAAGTGCAGAAAGTGCAGAAAGAAGAGTTGTACAACAAAGTCGGGTTGCCTGATGTCTCTTTCAGTGCAGAATCTATCGTTCTTTATAGTTCCGCATTATTACGCAAAGGAGCTTCCTATGATCCCGTTTTTACTATAAAGTTGAGGGTATGAGTTGGGAAAAAAAAGCTGTAGTCAGCGGTGATGTCAGAGAGATTAGTAATAAATATTCTATTGATTTAATTATAGCCTCTATTTTGGAAAGACGGGAAGCATCAAAAAAAGAAGATATTAAGTTTTATCTTGAATCTGATCTGGTGTATCTCCACAACCCTTTTCTCTTTGAAGATATGGAAATTGCAGTAGACCGAATCCTGCAGGCCGTTGAAGAGGGAGAGAAGGTAAGGATTTTTGGAGATAGGGATGTAGATGGTATTACTTCAACTGTTCTTTTGCATGAATGTCTTGAAGAAATGGGGATACAGGTCAGTTGGTGCCTTCCGGAAGGGGATGAGCCGTACGGATTAACAAAAGAGGGCGTTCGTAAGTTTGCTGAAGAAGACGGAACCTTAATAATCACTGTTGACTGCGGTATTTCAAACAATGTAGAAATTGCGTTTGCCGCCAGTCTGAGTTTAGATACAATTGTAGTTGATCACCATTTATCAGGTGATATTCTTCCACCGGCATTAGCAATAATCAATCCTAAAATAGAGGGCTGCGGATATCCTTTTCCGAATCTTGCGGGATGTGGGGTAGTAGCAAAACTGATTTGGGCACTTCGTTTTTCAAAGACTGATTTATACAAGCAGGAATTAGTTCTTCTTCATGCAGAACCCGGAAACGGAACTGTTATTATTCAGGCTGCAAAGTTTGAGAATCTGGTAGAGACAGACAGGCTTACTGAAGAGATAGTACCAGGACTCCTTAAGCTGGAATACTCAAGATTGGCAGATTTCCTTGTAGGGCATCCTATCCTGGTTTATGATCGGGATCTTGAGCATAAGCAGTTAAGAATTGCTTTTGGAGATAATGTTGAAATTCATCTGATTGATACAGCTCCTGAGATATGGAAAGTCTTTCCTTCACTATCAGGGAAAAGTCTTGTCCGTTTGATGAGTATTAGCAGATCTCTCCAATACAAAGAAGGGGAACTGCAGGAAATTGATGCCTTTATCAGTCTTTTTTCATCATTTGTTAAAATGAAAAATCCAACTCTGTCCTCAGAGTATAGTAAGATTCTGGATCTTGTTGCAATTGGAACTATTGCGGATTTGATGCCTATGAAAAATGAGAATAGAATACTTGTTAAAAATGGTATGGCTCAATTAAACTCTGGAAGCAGGGCCGCCATGGTATCATTTCTTGTTGAACAGAATTTGATTGGTAAGAAACTTTCAACAACAGATATAGGCTGGCAGATTTCACCTGTTTTTAACGCTGCGGGGAGGCTTGGAGTTCCGCAAATTGCTGCCAGATTACTGCTTAGCAATGACGCAGCAGAACGTGAACAGCTTGCTAAAGAGTTGATTAAGCTAAATAAAGAGCGGAAAAAAATAGGAGAAGGTGCCTGGGACAGAATGTTTCCAAAAGCAGTGAAAAGTTTGGAAGAGCACAATAATAAGTTAATTGTCCTGAATGATAAGAAACTTCATCGTGGTATTACAGGGATCATTTCAGCACGGCTAATGAACTTCTATCATGTTCCCTCAATAGTCATTGCCCATCTTGAAGATAAGCTCATAGGATCAATTCGGAGTAATAAAGCCCTGAATGCAAAAGAATTTCTCAGTCAGTTTGAAGATATATTGATTGATTTCGGCGGCCATCCGCGAGCAGCCGGTTTCAGCATCCAAAAGCATAATTTGGAAATATTATTAAAGAGAATCTATCAGGCTTCGCATAATCTTGGTGTTTTACGTACAGAGGATATTCTCACTATAGATGCAGAGATTCCATCTTCATACATGAACCCTGATTTGATTAAAATTGTAGAGATGCTTGAACCTTATGGTGAGGAGCACCGCCCACTCCAGTTTTTACTAAAGGATGCAGTAATAGAAGAGCTGTCAATTATGGGGAATAGTGAGCCAAAGCATGTAAAGCTATTAATTAAATCAGGATCATATAAGTGGCCGGCAGTCTTTTGGCGTGCAGGTGAGCGGCTGGATTCTGATTTTTCCAGAGGGGATCTGGTTGATCTGGTTTTTCGTTTAGGAAGAAATTATTTCAGGAATGCAGAAACCTTGCAGCTGACCGTACTTGATTTAGCCAGAGCAGGCACTTACTCTGTTGACAAATAAAGATTTATAAGTACTATGTACTGAACTGTCAGAACTCTTCACTGGTTAGCAGAGTGGTTATTATGCCCATGTAGACGAGTGGAATGTTTGGATTCTATTAATTCCCTAAGGGGAAGGGGGTGATTACTATAGCTTTCGTACGTGTTGATGATAATGAACCATTAGAGAAATCAATTAAACGGTTTAAAAGAATGGTTGAAAAAGAGGGGATTATTCGTGAATGGAAAAAACGTGAATATTTTGAAAAACCTTCTACCATTAAGAATAGAAAGAAAAAAGCTCTCGAACGGAAACAAATGAAAAAAGTTCGAAAGATGAAAGCTATGAAAAGTTATTAAGCTTAGCAGCTGATAGCTTATTGTAAAAACCAATTTGGCTTATTTTAAGTCATCAGAAACTGCTGTCTATACAGCAGTTTTTTTTATGCATACCTCTTAATTTATAATAAAATTTACAGAATCCCTAAATATTGCCTAATAATATTTGACATTAACGCAACAGGTGGATAGAATAACTATATCATAACAAATTATAAGGAGAGGAATGATGCTTATTCTAATCGCAGATGCATTTGATGCCGAACTTCCCGGAACTTTAACGAATTTTGGTGAGGTAACAGAAGATTCTTCCCGTTTAGCGGAAGCCGATGTTGTACTAGTAAGAAGCAAGACAAAATGCACAAAGGAATACATTGATGTAGCACCGAATCTTAAATTGATCATACGTGGTGGTGTTGGTATAGATAATATTGATAAGGAGTATGCTGAGAGCAAAGGTATTGTTGTCAGGAATACACCAAAAGCATCCTCTATTGCAGTTGCTGAACTTGCATTTGCACTGATGATATCAGTGCCGAATAAGATAATTACCGCACATAATGGAATGTCAGAGGGTCAGTGGCTTAAGAAAGAGATAAAACGAACCGAGCTTTTCGGCAAAACACTTTGCCTTATAGGTATAGGAAATATCGCTAAAGAGGTAGCAAAACGCGCATCTGCTTTTGGGATGCGAGTTGTAGCCTATGATAAATATGTGGCTGAAAGCACAGCTGCCGATATGAAGGATACTATTGAAGAGGCTGTTCAGGATGCTGATTATATATCAATGCATCTTCCGCTTACTCCTGATACAACGGGTCTTTTTGATAAAAAGCTTATTGCTGCATGTAACAAAAAACCTGTTGTTATAAATACAGGAAGAGGCGGCTGTATCGATGCGGTTGATATGGTAGAGGCATTAAAGAGCGGGAGTATAAGCTGGTATGCAGTTGATGTTTGGCCATCAGATCCTCCTTCATCTGATTATCCTATTCTTAGTGCACCCAATACCACAATGACACCCCATATTGGAGCTGGCAGCAAGGAAAATCTACTAAGAATTGGGCAGGAAGCCTATGCAATAATTAAAGAAGTAATGCAGAATCAGGGAGGTGTCTCATGAACAGAAAAAAGAATTTTTTTGCAGGACCGTCAGTTTTACCCATAGAGGTTCTTGAGGAAATGCGGGATCAGATTTTTGAATATGATAATAATGGTTTCTCAATGGTGGAGGCAAGTCACAGAGGTGCTGCATTTGACAATCTCTATCATGACTGTCTTGGACTTATGAGAGAACTATTGTCCATTCCTGATAATTACAGTGTGTTTTTTCTTGGCGGCGGGGCAACTCTGCAGTTTGCAATGATTCCTATGAATTTTCTTCCATCAGATAAAACTGCTGACTATGTTAAATCAGGTACCTGGTCAAACAAAGCATGTGATGATGCCCAAAAATTAGGTAATGTACGCGTTGCCTTCGACGGTAAGGATAGCGGTTATGCAAGTCTGCCGGATCCGAAAACCGTATCTGTCCCTGCAGATTCAGCCTACTATTACCTTTGCTCAAATGAAACGATTGGTGGAATTGAATGGCAGTCCTGGCCCGAAACAGGTAATGTCCCTCTTATAGCAGATATGTCCAGTGATATTTTTAGCCGACCGGTTCCGGTTGAGAAATTCAGTATGATTTATGGTGGAGTCCAGAAGAATCTTGGGCCGGCTGGAGCAACATTTGTAATTGTTCGAAATGATATGCTGGATAGAATACCAGCGAACCTTCCTGCATATTTTGATTATAGAACCCACAGCAAAGCAGATGGTTTATATAATACTCCACCGGTATTTTCTATATGGGGTGTCAAACTTGTTCTTGAATGGATTAAAAAAATGGGTGGTGTTTCTGCTATGCAGGAGCGGGCGACTGAAAAATCATCTCTTATTTATAATGCTATTGAAGAAAGTAATGGATTTTACATATCTCCGGTAGATCCTGCATACAGATCCAAAATGAATATCGTTTTTAGACTGCCTACACCTGAGCTTGAGGCGGAATTTATTTCTGAGGCTGAAAAGCTTGGGATGCTCGGTCTCAAAGGACATCGTAGTGTCGGCGGCTGCAGAGCCTCTGTATATAATGCACTACCAAAAGATGATGTAGTGTTTATTAGGGATTTTATGAGAACTTTTGCAGCAAGTAAAAGTTAGTTTGAGGAAAAAGTCAGATGAAAATTGATGAAATGAATATTGCTATAATTAAACAGCTGAGGGATGGGCGAAAGTCTTATAGTGCCATAGCTGAAGAATTATCGGTTACAGAGAATACGGTACGCTCAAGAGTCAATAAGCTGATTGAGGAAAATGTACTGGAAATTACTGGATTGGTAGATCCTGAGTCGCTTCCAGGGGTTCAGATAGTTGTTATGGGAGTTAAACTCAAGACAATGGATCTTGGGAGAAAGGCAGAAGAATTTACCCGTTTGAAAGGGGTCATCTCTGCAGCAGTAATTACCGGGCGATATGATCTCCTGGTACAGGTCCTTCTGAATGAAGATGAAGAGTATTCACTTTTGGAATTTTTTACCAAAGAACTCGTAAAAATAGCTGAAATTCAGGATGTTGAGACTTTTGTTGTATATCAGGCATATGGTTTGAGAGTTCCCTATATATTATAATAAATGAGGTCTTTGAATGAAAAGAACGCCGCTATATGATGTATATAAAAATTATGAAGGTATAAAAATTATAGAATTTGGCGGCTGGGAGCTTCCTGTAAACTTCTCCACAGGTATATTGGATGAACATTTTACAGTAAGAAATTTTGCCGGTTTGTTTGATGTATCTCATATGGGTGAAGTTATTGTAGAAGGCTCTGGCAGTGGTGAATATGTTGATAGTCTTATGACCAATAATATTTCCAATTTGGGTGTTGGGGAGGTAATGTATACTCTCATGTGTTACCCTGATGGTGGTGTTGTTGATGACTTAATCGTATACCGCATTACTTCCGAAAAATATTTTCTTGTCCTGAATGCAGCTAATATTGAGAAGGATTTTTCCTGGATTGTATCAGAGAATCCTGGTGCAAATGGAGAAGTATTCAACAAACTTACTATTGAAAATGTTTCAGAGCAGTTTTGTCAGTTAGCAGTTCAAGGTCCAACAGCTGAAGCTGTTTTGAAGGTTCTCTATCCAGAAGCAGGAGAGATCGGTTTTTTCACCTTTGTTCCTGATGCAGACATTTGTGGACATAAGGTTCTTGTCTCAAGAACCGGGTATACAGGTGAGGATGGGTTTGAAATTTACTGCAGGAATGAGAGTGCTCCGTTAATTTGGAACTCCTTATTGGAGACAGGTAAAAAATTTGGACTTATTCCTTGTGGTTTGGGTGCCAGAGACTCCCTTAGACTGGAAGCAAAGCTTCCTTTATATGGTCATGAAATAAGTAGCTCTATTACCCCACTGGAAGCAAACCTCTCATATTTTGTAGATTTATCCGGCAGTGATTTTTGTGGAAGAACTTCCCTGATTAAACAAAAAGAAGAGGGTATTCCCCGAACACTCAGGGGAATAAAAATGATAGAACGAGGCGTTCCGCGACAGGGTTATTCTGTATATCTAAGCGGTAATGATGAACCTGTCGGATTTGTAACGAGTGGAACAAAATCGCCCACGACTGAAGAGTTCATTGGACTGGTTCTAATTGAAAGAGGGACAGGTTTAAAAATTGGTGATACACTTGAAATTGAGATACACAATAAAAGAAAAAAAGCTGAACTTGTAAAAACACCTTTTTACAAAAAAAACAGGAGGCAGGAATAGTATGAGTACTGTAATTGCAGAGTTGAAATACACAAAAAAGCACGAATGGGTAAAAATTGATGGTGAAAAAGCGTATGTTGGGATTACTGATTTTGCGCAGGAAGAGCTGGGAGAGATTGTCTACGTTGAGCTTCCTGAAGTTGGTGAAACCTTTGAAGCTGATGACGAAATTGCAAGTCTTGAATCTGTAAAAGCAGCAGCGGCAATGTATAATCCCATCTCCGGAAAAGTAGTAGAAATTAATGAGTCACTTGAAGACTCCCCCGAATCGGTGAATGAGGACCCCTACAAAAACTTCATATTTGCTATTGAGTTCTCTGATTCAGCTGAATTGGATGAGCTTCTTGATGCTGCTGAATATACCGCATTTATTGAATCCCTTGAGGAGTAACGGGCAAAAAATATGAACTCATATATACCGCATTCTGAAAAAGATGTGCGTGAAATGCTTTCAGCTGTCGGCGTACAGGAAATAGATGAACTCTTTTCTGATGTCCCGGAGGAATTGAGGTTGAAGCAGGACCTTAATATACCTGATGGATTGTCAGAAGAGGAAGTTCTCCGTTTAGTTCGAAAATATGCATCTATGAACACTTTGGGAATCTCCTATTTAGGTTGCGGTTCATATGATAGAATAATTCCTTCTGCAGTTTCCGGAATAGTCTCTTTGCCAACCTTTGCCACTGCATATACCCCCTATCAGCCGGAAATTTCCCAGGGAGTTCTTCAAGCTATTTTTGAGTTTCAAACTATGATCTGTGAATTGACAGGATTGGATGTTTCAAATGCATCTTTATATGATGGGCATACTGCTGCGGCTGAGGCAGCGGCAATGTGTTTTAACCAAAGGCGAAAATCTAAAACCCTGCTTGTTTCACCTACAGTACATCCTTTTACGCTCAGAGTACTAAAATCTTATTTTTCAGATATGGGATTCTCGATAACGGCACTTCCCGAAAAGGATGGGATGCCGGTATTTGATACACTTCCTGATTATCTGGACTCTTCACTTGCGGGTCTGCTCGTGCAGTCACCGAATATTTACGGCCTGCTTGAGGATTACTCTGGAGTTGCTGATATGCTGCATGAAGAAGGGGCAATGTTTATTATATCTTCAGATCCAATGTCATTGGGGATGGTAAAGTCTCAGGCTGAATGGGGTGCTGATATCGCTATTGGAGATACGCAACCCTTTGGGCTGCATCAGTGTTTTGGTGGTCCTACCGCCGGTTATATAGCTGCAAAAGAAAAATTATTAAGAAAAATGCCGGGAAGAATTTCCGGTCAAACAGTTGATTCAGATGGGAATCGTGCTTTTGTACTCACTCTGCAGGCGAGGGAGCAGCATATTAAGCGGGAGCGGGCAACCTCAAATATCTGTTCAAATCAGGCGCTTGCTGCTTTGGCAACTTCTGTCTATATATCCCTTACTGGTTGGAATGGTATACAGCAGGCCGCTGAATTATCCTACCAGAAAGCTCATTATCTGGCTGCAAAACTTAATGCAAAAGCAGGTATTTCTCCAGCATTTAATGCACCTTTTTTCTGTGAGTTTACTGTTGATTTTACCAGCGCAGAACGTGCTGGTAAATTTCTCAACTCAATGAAAGAGAAGGGGATATTTGCTGGAGTTCATTTAGGTTCTCTCTCTCGGGGTCGTGAAGGATTAGTTACTATTGCAGTAACTGAAAAAAGAACTAAAGAGGAACTGGACTGCTATATTGAGTCAGCAATGGAGGCAGTAAATGAGTAAGGATATAGGTGAGCGGTTGATTTTTGAAAAGTCGAAGGAAGGCAGAAGGGGTTATCTTTTTCCTGCCTGTGATATCCCGACACTTGAGCGAAGTAAACCATTGTCTGAAAACTATCTGCGCTGTGTCTCTCCAAAGCTGCCCGAGGTGTCGGAAATAGATACTGTACGGCACTATAATCAGTTAGGACGCAAAAGTTTTGGGGTTGATCTGGGATTTTATCCTTTAGGATCCTGCACCATGAAATATAATCCTAAAGTTAATGAAGCAACAGCTTCACTTGAAAAATTTACGGAAATTCATCCGCTTCAGGATACATCCACTGTTCAGGGAGCCCTTAAACTCATGCATGAGTTAACGGGGTATCTTTGTGAAATTACCGGGATGCAATGGGGAACCATGCAGCCTTTTGCAGGGGCACAAGGTGAATACACCGGCATGAAACTGTTTCGTGCGTACTTTACCCAGCGGGGTGAGACAAAAAGGAATAATCTTATTGTACCTTCATCATCTCATGGGACAAACCCTGCTTCAGCTCACCTGGCTGGTTTCACGGTTATAGAGATACCGGCAGATGAACGTGGATTGGTCAATCCTGAATTCCTTGAGCCGTATCTCAATGATGAACTTGCCGGAATAATGCTGACTAATCCGAACACCCTTGGTCTGTTTGAAGCTGATATTTTAAAAGCAGCAAAAAAAATTCATGATGCAGGAGGATTGCTCTATTATGATGGAGCAAATATGAATGCTATTATGGGTAAAGTTAGACCTGGTGATATGGGATTTGATGTCGTTCATCTTAATCTTCATAAAACATTTGCTACACCCCATGGAAGCGGCGGCCCCGGGGCCGGACCAGTATTGGTTTCGAAAAGATTAATTCCTTTTCTTCCTGTCCCGGATGTTGGATTTGATGGTACAAATTATGATTTTAACTGGGATAAACCCATGACGATAGGAAAAGTTGCAGGCTTTAACGGGAACTTCGGAATCATGGTCCGCGCTTATACCTATATTCGTGTAATGGGTAGGAACGGGTTGAAGAAGGCCTCTGAAATGGCTGTACTTAATGCAAATTATCTTAGAATTAAGCTTATGGATACGTATGAGTTAACATATTCTGGAATCTGCAAACATGAATTTGTTTTATCAGCACGGCGTATTAAGGAAGATACAGGTATTTCTGCGATGGATATTGCAAAAGGTCTGTTAGATCTTGAGATTCACCCACCTACAATGTATTTCCCGTTGATAGTGCCTGAGGCATTAATGATAGAACCTACAGAAACTGAAACAAGGGAAACTCTGGATGAATTTGCGGATATCATGATTAAACTGGCAGAGAAAGCTTATCGTGAACCTGAGCTTCTTCATGCAGCACCATTAACCACTCCGGTAAGACGAGTTGATGAAGTTCTGGCAGCTCGTAGACCTGTTGTCAGATGGAAGGATGAACGCTGATTGGTTTTCTCCAATTAAACTAATTAAAGTGACCTGAAGATGGTGGGTTTTCTGAACGGTAAACCAATTTCAGTAAAGGATTTAATCGAACAAAAAACTTTTTCCTGTTTTTTGGGTAAAAATTATTGGGATAATTCTTCACTACTTATTGATTTTCAGCTATTACAATCCCACCGGCTTCAGGTCACTTTATAAACTATTAAACAAGTATATTTTATCTGTTTCTGGCTTTTGTTGAAACATATTTTTAACAGGAGCCATACTTTTAATATGCATTTAGTGTTGTTTTATCATGCAAAGATTTGTACAATAGATACAACATTATTACCGGGGGCATACATGGCGAATCTTTCTACATCATATCTTGGCTTGAATCTTACTAATCCTATTATAGTAGCTAGTTCTCGTTTAACTTCTCAACTTGATGGATTAAAAAAGAGTGAGGATGCAGGGGCAGGTGCTGTCGTGCTAAAATCAATATTTGAAGAGCAAATTGAACATGATTCAAATTCTATGATAAATGGTATGGATGAGTTTGCCGTACATACAGATGCATACGATTTCTTTAATAATTCCAGTAAAGATTATTATATTGACCGATATTTGGAATTAGTAGAACAGGCGAAAAAATCCCTCTCTATTCCGGTAATTGCAAGTGTTAATTGTCTCAACTCTGGTTCCTGGCTGGATTATGCACATAGATTTCAGGAAGTTGGAGCTGACGCACTGGAAATGAATATGTTTATTGTACCATCAAATGTCGCAGAAACAAGCAGCGAAGTTGAGCAAAAATATTTAAACCTTATTAAGAACCTGAAAAACCGGTTGGAAATTCCTTTAGCATTAAAAATGGGAACCTACTTCAGTGGCATGGCAAACTTTATGAATCAACTGGATACAATTGGTCTGAATGGATTGGTTCTATTCAACAGGTATTATAAAACTGATATTGATATTGAGAATTTAAGTCTCAAAGCGGGAAAGATTTTTAGTGTTGAAGAGGAATCAGCTGTTCCCCTGCAATGGACAGCTTTAATGTCCGGAGAACTTTCCTGTGATATTTGCGGAAATACCGGTATTTATTCAGGAGAAACTATCATAAAGTTCCTGTTGGCGGGCGCTTCTGCTGTTCAGCTTTGTTCTTCTGTGATGATCGAAGGCTATGATATTATAGGTAAAATGAAAGAGACTATAGAAAATTGGATGGAACGTAAAAGTTATACTTTTATTAGTGATTTCAGTGGAATACTTTGTCAGGAGAAATATGACAATCCCGAAATATGGGAACGATCACAGTATATTAAGGCTGTTTGCGGTATTAGTTAATTTTATTTGGTTGTTACATAGGCAATTACAAGAAATGCTCATATTGTAAAAGACCTATAAAATTGAATTGGGTATTATCCCATAACAAGAAGGTATCATGAAAATTCAGGATGATTATGCAGATATAGCACCTTATTCAGGGAAACAAGTCCGGGAAGCTGTCGAAAGACTTAAACAAAACAAAGCCTTTCTGGAAAGTCTGGGTGAAATCACCTTACAAATGTGGCGGTTTTTAACTCCGGTAAAACGTTCTCAACTTAAAAATGAATTATATCCGGTTATGGACACAGTGAACTCAATTAAAGATTTTCAAGAGAAAATTACGTCTGATTTTGTACTGGATCCAATTATAGAAAACTCTATGAAAATTTTTACCTGGGATGGATTGGATAATCTGGAAAAAGATGGGGCATATCTTTATTTCAGTAATCACCGGGATATTGTCCTGGACTGCGCTCTTCTAAATTTCACCCTTGGCAGACAAGGTTATAAATATGCTGAAATTGCTGTTGGTGACAATCTCCTGATAAACCAATTGGCAACTGACTTATTTAAATTAAATGGAGCTGTAACAGTTAAGCGGAGTCTCTCTTTACGTGATAAATTTCATGAGTCTAAAAGGCTTTCAGCTTATTTTGTGAATACAATTACAAAAAACAACCGTTCAATGTGGGTTGCCCAGAAAAGCGGCAGAGCGAAAGACGGTATGGATATAACCAGTCCCTCAATAGTTAAGATGCTTCATATGTCCCAGAAAGAAAACGGAATGGACTTGAAAACGCTTTTAGCTAAATGCAGGATTGTTCCTGTTGCGATCTCTTACGAGTTTGATCCCTGCGATATAAATAAAGGTCGGGAATTACTTAAAAAGAGTCTTAAAGGTGCTTATAAAAAGAAGAAATATGAAGATTTAATCCAGATACTTAAAGGCTTAAAAAGATATAAAGGTATGGTACATCTTCACATTGGAAAACCACTTGGAGTTAATTATTCGGATCATATTGAAGTTGCAAATGAGATAGACAGACAAATTCATCTTGGATATAAGCTTTGGACCTCCAATTATATAGCTTATGATATACTGGATTCTACCGGAAAGTTTTCAGATAAATACTCAAAATCTGAAAAGAAAAGTTTTATTTCCCGATATAAAGGATTATCTGATGATTTAATTCAGATGGTGCTGAATTCATATGCAAATCCGGTACGGATGCAATTAGGAGCATTGGAAGATAGAGGGTAACATTTTTGAGCAAATTTCTGCAGCGAAAAAAATATTTTCATACTCTGAACGTTGTATTAATTTTATTGATTTTTGTAATTTCATTACCTTCCTGTACACAGGAAACTCCCGAAATTCTCAGTGTAGAATCAAGAATCAGGTTTGTCTTTAATCCTGCAGATAGTGTACCGCAGCAGTATCTTGCTGTGCATCTGGAAGTTGAAAATCGTGACATTGCAGAAGCTGTTCAGGAACTGAGAATTTTTACAGAGACCTCTTCATTTACCTGGGAAATTGAATCCGGGAAACTACAGATACTGGATGTTGATGCCAGAACTTTTATTGGAACAAACGCTGTTTCACAACCTAAAGGAGTAGATTTTCCCGAAGGTGATTATGTAATTGAGATTATTACAGGGCAGGGGAGTCGCGCTGAGTCTATAATTACTTTACCGCGAACAGAACTTTTTTCCGGAGTAATAAATCATCCTGAAAAGTGGTTTCCTTCAGTGACTCAAAATGAAGATGATTCGTTTGTGTTTTCAGGAGGGGAAAGTTATCTTATAAGAAGGTACGATTCATCCGGAAACTATATTGATGCTTTCTATCTTGATAACTCTATAATTGAACCAGATTCAAGCACTTATGCCCTGTTAAAAGAGTATAGTCACATTGAGATTTCAGTTTTTAATCATACCATTGGTGCTGAACTCATAACAGGACCTGTTTATTTATAAGATTCTTTCAACATCTCTAAACAGTTGATCTCTTGTTATTTCTTTCCATAATGGACGACCGTGAGGACATCTTTGAATTTTAAGTTTAAGAGCTTTCTGTATCAAATTTGATGCAGTAACAGGGTCTAAAACATCACCATCTTTCACGGCAGCTCTGCAGGAAATCATCGCATAGAGCTTTTTCTCTATCTCTTGAGAGTTTCCTGCGGAATTCATGATAAAATCAAGAATATCATTTTGAATTGTTTTACATACAGCAGGAAGTGACAGAAGTTCCCAAAGTCCTATGGATTTCTGTTTTATCTCAATTCCGATGCTGCTGTAAATCTCTGTGTGTGCAAGCAGGAAAGTTTCGATCTCTTTTTCAGGCTCAAAGATATATGGAATAAGTAGTTTTTGCGATGTAGAATTATTTATAAGTTCTTCATAGATAATTCTTTCATGTGCTGCATGTTGATCAATAAGTAAAATAGAATTACCGGTTTCAGCTATAAGAAATAAATTGAACACTTGTCCTCTGTAAATGAAGTTAAGTTTATCATCTGCTTGATTCTTTACAGGGTTTTTTACGAGATCCGATTTTTTTTCCGCTGCTTCCTGCAGCCACGATGTTACTGCCTCTTCATAGGCTTTTTTTGTGTTTTTTTGTGTTTGTGGAAATTTTTTCCTGCCATGACCATGAGATGAGCGGGGGGCAGGGCTGCTGAAATCAGTAAAGTTTAATGTAGGGGCAGCATTACTTGTTATCTTTGTTGTATGTATTTGTTTTGCTGTTGCCTTGAATAACCAGGATTTAATCATTTGAACTGTTTCATGGTGTATTTCTGTTATATTTCTGATTTTTGCTTCACGCTTTGCAGGATGAATATTGAAATCTACCAGTTCAGGATTTATGGTTATGAATAAAAAGCAGTAGGGAAAACTTCCGCCGGGCAAGTAGTCGTTGTATCCATAGGTGACTGCCTGAAGAAGTGAGAATTCGTGTATTCTTCTTTTATTAATGTATATTTGAATATACGACCTGTCAGTCCTGAAAACATCAGGAGTACTGCAGACGGCTTTAATGGAAAAATCGCCAGCTGTCATCTCAGTCGTCCCCATAAAATTTTCATGGATTGTTTCCTGATATGCCTGTAGGATACGCTGAAGTTGATCAGATACCGGAAGATTATGCCTTAATTTACCATTTGTAAAAAATCTAAATGCAATTTCAGGAAAGGGAAGGGCTTTATTTAGAAACGTTTTCCTGCAGGCTGTACCTTCAGCCTGTGGGCGTTTTAGGAATTTTCTTCTTCCGGGTATTGAGTAGAAAATATCTTTTGCAATGATGGTTGTCCCTTTTGTACTGCCGCCGGGATCCGGACCTTCCTGAACTCCTTCCTGAATGGAAAGAGTGTAGGGAATATTATCATTCTGCTTGCTGATGATAGTAAGTTTGGTACATGCCGAAATACTATATAAAGCTTCTCCACGAAAACCAAGTGTTGATAATTTATATAAATCTTCTACTTTTGAAATTTTCGAAGTAGCATGAGAACTGCAGCAGATACGTAAATCTGATGGATTCATACCGGAACCATCATCCATTACTCTTATTTCTTCTATTCCTCCATTTTGTATGTATACATCAATTGCTGAAGATTTTGCATCTATTGCATTATCGAGTAATTCGCGAATTACCGATTCAGGTCGATCAATTACTTCACCTGCGGCAATTCGCTGTGCAACCGAATTATTGAGAACCTGAATTGACTTAATTTTTTGCATAAGCTTCCTGGTTAAAACATTTTAATTTTAGTACCGATAGAGAGAGTAGGCGAAATAACGAGAGCACCGCTAATATCTGATTCAAGATCATCAATATTGTTCAATTCTGTAGAGGATTCAGTATCCTGATACTGTGCGGATCCCGAGAGTTCTGCAGTCACAGTCACGCTGCCGTTTGTATAGGATGCACCGGCAAACAGCTGTGTTCGTTCATTAAAGAGAAATTCCTGCAGAGTAGCGGGACCGGAGGGTGAAAAAGAGCTTGCAAATCCCCTCTGTCTAAGGCCTAACTCTACCGTTACCGGTTCAGTATCAAGTACGGCTGAGAAACTAATTTCATCACGGTTTTCATCCCAACTGCTCACGCCGAAGTTTTCATCAAAATTGAACTGGTAGCTCATCTGTGCATCAAAGATTCCCCAGTCATAACCGATTTCAGCAGTAATTGCCCATGGACCGCCCAGCGTATAGGCTTCATCATCAAATAATGCAGCTATTATCCCGGCACGACGCCAGGAATAATCTGTACTAAACAGACCTTGTGTTAACAGAGCATTCTGGTATGCTCCTGAAAGTGCAAACGAGAAATTTCCTGTTTTTCCTCTGGCTCCCAGTACTGCCAGAAAGCCGTCTGTAAATAATGTATCAGTGTTGAGTCCTGTTTCATCTGCAAGCATCAGGAGAGAGAAGTCAGTATAGACATTGAGCGATAATGCTTCACTGTAGGCAAGCGGTATAATAATATCAATACCCGGAACAATGATGAACTTGTTGGGGGAGAGAGAAACATCAGAGAGTGCATAGAGTCCGATTTCCATAGGAAAAGATTGTCCCATGGGTTTTGCGGCAAGACGCAGGCCAAAAAGTTCAGCATGAGTTATGTCGTTTATCAGCAGCTCATAATCAAAGTAGGGGGTTGTCAGGGTGTTCTTAAAACCAACACGTCGAATGAAAGGATTGTCGATCATCGGATCAAGTCCGGAGACTAATGCCCCGGTTCCCATTGAGAGCATCGTGTGATCGTCTGCATTCAGCAAAAATGATCCGGTGGAAGATCGATAGTTTGCATATCCGATCAGTGATAAGATATCCAGAGACAAATCACGTATTGCCTCAAATGAGGCAAGTGAACTGTATCCTGTTCCAAAATCATACGGATTATTCCCTCTCGGTAAATACCAGTTCGCTATTGAGAGCGGGTAATCTTCAAAAATCAGAGGAATATGTAATCCAATGGAAAAATTGTTGTAATTAATCCATGGTTCTGCAACAGTTTTCAAATATGAACTTTTATATACAGTAGATTGATCAGTATGTATTGAACTTGCCCCCAGAGTAACTCCGGCAGTTAAAACATTATCTACGGCTCCATCAGCAGCTTCTGGTTCATAACTTGTTGTAACTATTGGTACCGGTTCTGCCATAATGATTAGAGGCTGTTCTGGTTTTTCAACGGCTTCTTCTGTTTTGGTTGCTTCAGATGCAACAACTATTGGTTCATCAACAATTATTTCAACTTCAGAATCAGGAGTTAAATCTTCAGATACTTCAGCAGTCTCAGGAATATCCTCAGCAATAATAATTATTGGTTCCTCGATGAAAGTTTCTGTTTCAGGTTCAACTGGTGGTGTTTCCAGAGGTTCTGTCACCTCTTCTACGCTATCCAATTCAGCAATAATAATAATAATTGGTTCAGGAAAATCATCCTGTTCAATTATCTCATCTTCAGGAAGCAAAATTTCTTCAAGTTGGGGTTTAGGTTCCGGCATTAATGAATCTATGCTCCCTGGAAATTTATCAGGTACGATAATTGGAACAATCTCTTCTTCGACAAATGGTAATGATTCTGATTCAGGTTCAATAATAGGGTCCTCAACCAGTGCTTCAACGAGATCGGGTTCGGGAGTTGGGGGTAGTATTTCAATGATTACTGGTGCAAATTCAGGTTCCGGATCAATTTCAGGTTCCGCTACAGCAATTTCTATGATATTTGGTTCGGATCCAGATTCTTCTTCGGGAACTACAATAAGTTCTGCAGTTACTATTTCCGGTGTTGAAGGGACTGCAATAACTTCAATAGGCTCTTCCTCTATGGGTGCTGCCGGTTCCTCGTCAGCAGGTGATTCTACAAATGCATCAGCAGCTAAAACATTTTCATCAGGAACATTAGCAGTAATATCTTCATCAATAACTGCTGCTATTATTACCGGTTCTAATTCAATCTCTTCAACATCAGCCTCTTCCTGTTCAGGAGTTGGTTCCGGAATAACAACAGCGTTAACAGCTGTAGTGAAATATTGAAGAGGAAGCGTTTCCTGTAAAAGTTCTGCAGTACTTTCTACAAAACTTTTTTCCGGTTCTTTTCGGTTTAAGGATTCATATGTCACCATAGCTTCTATAGTACTGCTTTGCTGAGTGATTCGATTGAATACATCAGCTTTTCCTTCAAGAACATAAAAATTTTCAGTATTTTCTGAAAGAAGTATGTATTCACCAGGAGTACTTATAGTGTAATCAGCAGCTGGTGTACTTATATAAACCGGGAAATTATCTGATTCAGATACAAATCTCAATTTCCCCTTTAATAAAAAAAATTCTGCTTTTTTTTCAGTAATCAAATCAACTGATATTAGTGTTGAAGGTGATAGGTATAATGTTCCTGTACCTTTAGAATAGAGTTCTACTCCAGTGTTTTCTGTCTGTATTATCCATCCAGCCTGAATTCCTGATACATGTGCAGGATCTGGAATCAGGGAACCTTTTTCATTAAAAAGGCGTAGCGCCTCGAAATCGTCAGCAGCAAACTCAACGGAGAGTATCATTTTGCTTTGGTTTGGCTCTTCTGCAAAAAGAAATCCTGCTCCGAATGCAGGAATTAGCAGAAAACTCACCAATAAAATATACACCAGTTTTTTCAACATATTTAGTACAATCTCCGTAATGAGTTTTCATGAGTAAGACCCGGGACTGTATCCCGGGTCAAATAAACTCTATATTAGCATAGGCTTTGTGTTTTATGAAACTATCATAAATCTTAAAAAGGCAATTTTCTAGAAAATTGCCTCACTTTTTAAAAAAGATTTATTGTTCCACCAATAGTAACTTCAGGTTCCTGCATAACACCTAATTCATCAAATGCAATAACATAACCTGATTCAATAAGAAAGATGCTGTATTTAATACTTACATTTGCACGAATTTCAGAATTTTTCAGGTTAATAATATCTGTAAGAAAAGCTTCTACACTTTCATCATCCAAAACATTTTTTTTATAAACAGCGTCAAAGAAGAACAAACCAATAAGATTCTCTCCTGTTGATATGCGTGCAGTTAACGATGGATCTACTATTCCAACCACACTATCTATCAAAGTAACTTCTGAATAAAGATCAAGATCGAAGACAATTCCATCATTAAACAGATTAAATCCTACACCACCATGGAGAAGATTGTTATCCAGAATCAGGCTGCTAGATTCATAAATACCCGTAGATTGGTAAATGGCTTTCTTATCTCTATCGTAGGAAGCATTAAAATATCCCGGTCTAAATCCATTTGATGGAAACGTAAGATCTGCTTTAAGTTTAAGAAGATTAAAAAGCTGTCCATTAAAACCTACTCGATATCCTATTGCAACATCTTCCTCAATTATAGGTGAGGGCTGCACACCAATATCTCCAAATATTTTTAAAGCTGCTTGAGGCATGGTAAGGATAGGAATGATTATATCAGCTCCATACATGCTAACCATATTCGGTGCAAAGGTATCATCATACAGTCCCGGCATAGAATCAACAGCAAAGGATCCTGCAATTTGGATATCCTTGATAACCGGGAAGTCTACAAATGCCAGTGGCCTTACATATAGCCGACCTCCGATAGTATCAAATTGGGATAGGTTTCCGGTTAGGGCTTCAAAACCGATATAGGGAAAGTTGAAAAGCCTGCCGTCTACATCCAAAACAGCGCCAATTAAGGTAGTGTCTGAGAGTGAAGTGTTGCTGTACTGGTTAAAAAACATTCCTGTTCCCAGAGTAACATTCTCGATTTGTCCAAGTTTCAGATGAAGAGGATCGCCTTTATACCCATATCGTACGTATGTAATAATGGGTAAATACAGACTTGCTGCAGTTTGGATATTGCCAAGGAGGTCATCACCCTCCACAAATTCCGGAATCCAGTTATCCAGAACCAAATTTATCATCGGATCGCCGCCGACATCAAGCTGAAAATAGACAGATCCCTTAAGTCCAATTCCAAAATTTCCAATTGAAATATCGGGCTGTAAATTTAACCCGTATAGAGGTTCACCATCAACATCAAGGTACTCAAAACCCAGATCAAGATCAAAGTTAAAACCTTCAGCAATTGCCGGAGATATAACCAATAATCCAATAAAAAGCATTAATAGAATTTTTTTCATAACAGTCTCCCTATCAGTTATTATACAAAATAACATAGTAAAAGTAAAATTAAAAAAAGTTCAGACAACTCTTTTGATGTAAAATCTATCTGTACATAAGCAGGATCTCATATATACTAACAATATGATCGTAGCTATGTTACAGGTTATTGTAAAACTTCCTGAAGGAATTGTTTCTTTAAAAGAGAAAAGAAGAATTGTTAATTCTCTAAAACAGAGAATCCGCAATAAATTTTATGTTTCCACAGCAGAAGTTGATTTAAATGAGTCTCTCGGATTTGCACAAATTGGCGTAGCTCTGGTAACGAACTCCAGAGTTCGTGGAGAGAGTGTTATGCAGAAAATTATTCTGTTTTTGGAGAATGAGAATTCAGTAGATCTGTATGAGGCAGAGACACGTCTCGAGGAATTTGGCAACTGAAGTCGTGTGCATTATAAATATGTTCAAGTGTTAATTTGTCAACTTTACATAAATCCTTGATAATGGGTTTCAATTTTGATCTGATATTTGTCTGGTCAAAAGGGCAGACGGGTTTTGCTACTGGTAAATTATATGCTACGGCAAGACGTTTAATAAGGTGTTCTTTGATTTCTATCATCGGTCTGATAATATATAGTTTCCCTTTAAAAAATTCCTGTACAGGCAGCATCGTTGAAAAATTACCTCTGAAACAGAGGTTGATGAGTGATGTTTCTACAAGATCATCAAGATGATGCCCGAGTGCAATAATTTTATAATCTTTTTCTGCAGCAGTCTGAAATAGTATTCTTCGTCTGTTTCTTGAACACAGATAGCAATTAAATTCACCTTTAAAGGATTCCTGATGCATTTTAACGGTAACAGAGTTAAATGGGATTAAAAGATCTGAAAAATATTCAGCTAACTGATCTATTTTTTCCGGTGGAACCGGATGTTCTTCCCAGTTTATATGCAGGGCATCCAGATTATAAGATATCGGCAGCCATTTTCTTCTCAGTGAGAGTGCCAGAGCCAGTGCCAGGGAATCCTTCCCGCCGGATATTCCCAGCAGAACATTGTCACCATCACGAATCATACTATATCTGTTTATTGCCTTACCGGTATGTTTAATAAAACGAAATACCCATGGCGGAATATCTCCGTCTATTAATTTTTTATATGAAAGCAGCTCTTTGTTCATGTAAATAATATCTCCTGGTATATTGATTAAAGTTATATCTTACAAAGATTTTTATGATTCTGTAGACTTGAACTTATCATTCACCCTGAAATTCAAGTTTGATAAGATCACTCAGAAGATTATTATCGACAGAAATAGCCGGTGTAAAAACCCGAATTTTCCTCAGGCTGTCAGTAAAACTTTTTATAACCGGAGCTGAGAAAACCGGACCAGTTTGGGAAAATGTTTTCAGATGTCCATTTTTACCAATTACCGGCAGACTTGTCTCAAAAGATATATTTTCAGGTATATCAATTATTATATCCCAGGGGTTATATCCATAGGAACCTGCAGAGTTTATCCTGGATCTGAGCCTTTCCTCATAATTAGTTCGTGCAGAAAGATCCTGCAGCTTATGATGCAGTTTGTTTTGCGGGTCAAAAGGGATTTCAAAGGCGCACACCATCAAATCCCGGTGCATAACCTTTTGTATTAGTTCAAGAGAAGTACATTCGCAGGAACTGGAACTGCAGAGGTTGTTAAAGGATTCATCATCAAGACCATATAGCCTTTCCGGGGTTAGGACTGAATCTGTCAATGCCAGAGTAAGCGCTTTTTTAATCATAGCAGTAGCACTCCGGACTGTTCGGTGCCAGTACACATTTCTGTACATCAGATATTTTGAAAACAGAAGGTGCTCTATTGCCCCAATGCCATTTTCCAGGATTCCAAGTTTTCCATCATTTACAATACGTAAACGGTCAATAATGAAATCAACATCCTGAATCCCATAGGGAACTCCGCAAAAATAGGCATCACGATTAAGGTAATCCAGTTTATCCGGGTCCAATGTGCCTGACAAAAGATTTCTGTAGAATAAGAGTTCTTTATCAGTACTGAGGATGGATGTATCAATGATTGCTGCAGTCATTTCAGGATCAGCACCAACATGCTTTTGTAGTGTTGTATATATTGTTTTATCCGATAAAATGAATTCTCCACCCAGTTTTTCATGATCTATTAGCGGCAGCTCTTTCAAAGAATGAGCAAATGGAAAATGACCAAGATCATGGAGAAGGGCTGCTGAAAGAAAACTTCGTATACCAGTAAGTGAAAGATCAACGCTCTGTATATCACTCTCTTGTGATAATATTATAAGTGAAGTTATCTCTTTTTTTGCTGTCTGGAAAACACCCAGGCTATGGTTTAACCGCGTATGTACTGCTCCGGGATAGATGTGAAAAGCAGGTCCCAGCTGTCGGATTCGTCCTAACTGCTGGAATTTCTCAGAACCTATCAATTTTAGGTGACCGGGGGTAAGGTAGATGTTTCTCCATAAGGGATCCCGAACAGGTTCGGTAAAATGTGTCTGTAAATAACCAAGAATTGTTTCCTTCATACACGGAATAGTAAACAAAGAGCTTAGTGGTGTCCACCCCGTTTTAGTCTCACTGATCACTGATTTCAAAAGGTTAGTAAAAAATTATTTTCAATTGAGGATATTTCAAAAAAAGACAATTTTGAAATATCAACCTATTAATTAGAAGTTTTAGACTTGCATAACTCTATATAATATTAAAAAATACATATACTGTGTCGAAAACTTCAAAAGATACTTACTGGGAAAATAAATCAACCTGATGGTTGGTTTATAGATTTTTGAATTGGCTCAATTTCTTAAGAATGTTTGCTTCCTTTAAAGAATTCATGTATGCTCAAATAGATGGTGTAACTTTTAAATCGAGATCGTACTTACCGTATGGCTGGAAATAAAATTTTGATTTGTCTTATACGGTAGTTGCCTTGATTATTTAATTTGTTTATGTCCAGATATATTATTATTAGGATATGGGATTAACCATGAAAAAAAAGGGATTAAATACAATTCTCACTACAATATTTTGTTTTGTATGTAGTTTGTTTCCTATAGCATCAGTTTCGGCTGTAGAACCGGTAATGGGGATTGATACATTATATGAAATCCTCCAGGTGGGAGAATTACCCATAGATAGTGTTATAGGTAAGCTTATTGAGCCGAATCTATTCTCGTATGAATATTCCCTTTCAGAAATTATTCAGACAGTTTTTCTGTCAGAGAAAGGTTCAGAGAAATTTGCTCAGTATATTGATGAGGATACCCTTCTGATGTTTACTGTGCTGCATGGAGATACAATCATTCCCATGCTTCCTGCAGAGTCCCTGGTAGTAGGGCGAATTGTTTTAGTAAATGAAACTGCAAGAGTACCGGTTCGACTGTTTTTTCAAAATGAATCCATAACCGGAGATATATTTTTTATCGAAAAAGCTGAAGGATGGAAAATTCTTAGTGCTGACTTTGATTTTTCTGATGACAATTATTGACATGAACGATTATCATCGATATAGTAGCCCTTGTCTCATCATGCTGAATCAGCAGATTGGGAAGTAATAACAACACATAATGGTGGCGTAGCTCAGTTGGTAGAGCAAACGGCTCATATCCGTTCGGTCAGGGGTTCAAGTCCCTTCGCCACTAAAAAATCAGATTTTTATATAAAATCTGATTTTTTTTGTCCAACAGCCATCCTAATGAAGTGATATGGTATAATCTTATCTATGGCAACGTTCAAAAAAGACAAACAATTCTACAAATTCGCATTTTACGGGTTCCTGAAAAATATCAGGTTTACTGATCCTTTTATTCTGCTTTTTTTTATTGATGCAGGACTTAGTTATACATCAATCGGGCTATTGTTTGCCATTCGAAGTGTATTGGTAAATGTATTTGAGATTCCCTCGGGGATTTTTGCTGATGGTTATGGTCGTCGAAAAGCTATGCTTATTTGTTTCTCCTCATATATTTGTTCATTTCTTATTTTCTATTTCTTTTCTGGTTTTCTGATTTACATTATAGGGATGCTGTTTTTTGCAATTGGTGAAGCATTTAGAACAGGGACACATAAATCTATAATTATTGAACATTTGCGTAGGAATAATCTTCTTAGCAAAAAGCTTGAGTATTATGGGCATACACGTTCTTGGTCACAATTGGGATCAGCATTTTCTGCATTGGGAGCAGCCGCACTGGTTTTCGTAACGGGGAATTACCGTATTATTTTTATTAGTTCAGTGATTCCTTATATTATCGGCCTGTTCTTAATAGCCAGTTATCCTCCCTGGTTGGACTTTTCTGATGGGGAAAAAAGCCCTGGTGAAGGAGTGTTGAAACGGTATAAAGATAGTATTCATGGTTTGATTTCTTTATTTACCGAAAAGAAATCCAGGAATGGGTTCTTAAATTCAGGTATTTATGGCGGAATTTTTAAGTCGGTAAAGGATTATATCCAGCCTGTTTTGGCTCAGGCTGCTGTGACCATCCCGATTTTTCTTTTTCTTGATACTGACCAGCGAACTCCTTTATTAGTAGGACTGGTGTATGTTGGTATTTACTTATTAACCTCAACAGCTTCGAAACAATCATCAAAACTGGTTAAAAAGGATAGAGGTGTAAGTACAAGTATTAATTTGCTATTTGCTTTGAGTGCTTCAGTTATAATTTTATCCGGACTATTTTTGCTGTTAGGCAGTCCTGAAGCAGCAGTTATTTGTTTTGTTGCTCTATTTATATTTCAGAATTTTCGAAGACCGATGGAAGTTGATTATCTCAGCAACCTGATTGATAGAAAAGCGATGGCTTCTGGTTTGTCTGTTGAGTCACAATGTAAAAGTCTTATAACAGCAGCAGCAGCTCCACTGATTGGTATTGCAATAGATATTTTTGGTCTGCCCTCTGCGTTAATTGTTTTAGGTGGTATAACCCTATTGGGCGGCTGGATTTTTAGACTTACCATTTCAGAAGATTTTCGGGTTATTAGAGATTCCAGGGAACCCTAACGATATTACTGTAATACTTTCTTACTGGATTAAGATTGTTAATTTTGGTATCCTTGTACTCAATAAGATAAAATATTTTTACGTGAAGGTGTAGATGGTATGATTGGATTTTTTATTAAGAAAGCTTTTTTTGATGGTTGGGACAATCTGATAGGTCTCATTATTCTCAATATTGGGTTTGTGCTCAGTTTAGCGGTTGGGTATGGTGCATTTTTAACATTTCAGTTTAATGTTGCCATTGGCGCTATACTTACCATCTTGTTTTTAGCCCTGCTTAATATTTTCATTTGCGGTGTCTCTTTCTTTGTAAAAGAGTACGCTTTCTACCAAAGACCCGGCTTTAAGGCTTTTTGGGACTACCTAAAGGAATCCTGGAAACCAGCGCTTTTTCATGCACTCTTTATGCTTATTCTTTTGGTTATCTCTTTCTTTGTTATTCCTTTCTATGCAGGATTTAATGGGATAATGGGTGCTATTGTCGTAGCTTTGCTGTTTTGGGTTGCATTTTTTGCCGTAATGGCTCTTATGTATTATTTTCCGATAATCAGCCAATTGGGAAACACACCCAGGAAGGCACTTAAAAAATGTTTTTTGTTGATTTTTGATAATATTGGATTCAGTATATTTCTTTTCATCTATACTATTATTAACATAATAATGTCGGTATTAACTGCATTTTTGATTCCTGGATTTGCGGCTATTTTAATGGCACATCAGGATGCTGTTAAACTGTTAATGCTGAAATATGACTATCTTGAGGAAAATCCTGATGCGAATAGAAAGAAGATCCCCTGGAATGCACTTCTCTTTGATGAACGTGATCGGGTAGGGCACAGATCTATTCGCGGAATGATTTTTCCATGGAAAGAGTAATGAGTCTTATATGGCCTTTGAGATAGAGTTAAAAGCACATATCCCTTCAATACTCTCTATTCAAAATGGTATTCAAAAACGATTGGGGCTGACTAATCCAACTTCGTATAGAAAAGAGGATATTTATTTCAGTAAACCCGGAACTCTGCAGAAAACCGAGTTTAGACTGAGAAATATAGGAACATCCTTTATAGTCACAAGAAAAAACAAAACACAAAACGAGGGCATTGAAGTTAATGATGAAATTGAGTTCATAGTTTCAGATGCTGCGGAATTCATAAGATTTTCTTTGGAATCCGGATATGTAATTTCAATAAAAAAAACAAAAATTGGTGTATCCTATGCATATAGCGGTATGACTATTGAGCTTTCTGATGTTATAACCCTTGGTTCTTTTATTGAACTTGAAATATTACTGGATACTCATGATTCTGATCAGGTAACAGCTGCTAAGAGCCGTCTGCTTGAGACCCTGGATTTGCTCGGAATTCAGCGGGAAGCTATCGAACCCCGATACTATTCAGAGATGCTGCGTACGGTCAGTAATTAGCCGGGAAATACTTTCATATTAGTCAGTATAAAAAGAGTGAATAGTAATCTGACGGTACATTTCCCCCGGTCGCAGAACCGGTGAAGGGAAATTGCTATGGTTCATAGCATCAGGAAGTTCTCCTGCTTCAAGACAGTAAGCTGCATGGTTAGGTTCTGAAAAATTGTCGCTGTAAAACTGCAGACCAGGTGCATCAGTATGCACTTCCATAGTTCTTCCAGTTTTAGGATCTTTGACAACTGCTGCTTTTCGGAGCCCCTTTTTAGCTGACAGTACAAAATTATTATCAAATCCCAAGCCATTGTTTGGTACGGCTATATGCTTTCCTATAGGTGTCATCTGATGTAGATCAAACGGTGTATTTGTAACGTCCGTCAGCTTACCGGTAGGTATAAGTTCTTCATCGACATCAACAATTTTATCTGCTGTAATACTGATTTCCTGATCATAAATGTTGCCATGTTCTATCGATCCTCTGAGATTCCAGTAGGTATGATTTGTCAGGCTTATGCAGGTAGGTTTATCTGTAACAGCCTCATAGAAAAAAAAGAGTTCATTATTTTCTGTGAGAGTTATTGTTAATGAAGCATCAACAGTACCAGGAAATCCCTGATCACCATCCGGGCTGGTGAGTGTAAGTTTTACTGATGCACGGTCATGTTCACGCATAGGAAATGCTTCCCATATTTTTGTGTTAAAACCTGCTGTTCCTCCGTGTAGTTGGCAGTTTCCTGAGTTTTTCTGTAGATGATAGGTTTTTTCATCAAGAGAAAATGAAGCATTAGCAATGCGGTTTGCATATCTGCCTATCGTGGCTCCCATATAATTAATAGGATCTTCATAATCAGATAATGATTCAAAATTTCTGGTAAGTTCGGAGATATTTCCTTCACTGTCCGGTGCTTTAAACGATCTAAGATATGCACCGTAAGTAATAACTTCAAATGAGTAATGCTGTGAATTCTCAATCCTGATTACATCAATATTTTTTCCGTCTTTTGTTTTCCCAAAGGGGTCTCTTGATATGTTCATAGGGTTAATAGTAAGGAAATTCGGCATGGTGGTCAATCTTTATTATCCATGATAATATATATTATGGAATGGAAAGCAAGTCATATATTAGTTAAACAGAGAGGGCTGGCAGAACAGCTTTTGAAAAAAATAAGGCAAGGTGCCAGATTTGAGGCAATTGCACGGGATTTTTCAACTTGTCCCAGTAAGAGTAAGGGCGGAGACCTCGGTTGGTTTGGTCCCGGAAAAATGGTCCCGGCATTTGAAGCGGCAGTAAAACGTATGGGGACAGGAGCTGTAAGTAAAGTAGTTTCAACTCAATTTGGATTTCATATTATAAAACTTACCGGGAAGCGGTAAGTCAGTTACACTGGAAGCGGTAAGTCACTGACTGGTAAACGCTGAGCTGCAGCTGCAATCTCTACAGGAATACTCTATTTACAGAATCACTAACAATTTCACTATATCAATTCCTAATAATTTTGATACTTCAACAAGTGATATTCAACACATAAGTTGTATAAAACTGTATTCTTTTCATCAATAATTAAGTATATTTTTGAAACAGATAAAAAAGTTTATTAAAAAAAATGAAACTGGTATGAACTTACACATATGATATTCCGGTTTAGTAAAGAAAGAGGGCAATAGTGGATAAAAAGCAGTCCCCTGTATTAGTAACAGGTGGAAGCGGGTATATCGCTTCATGGATTATTGTAAAGTTACTTGAAAAGGGATATTCAGTACATACTACTGTCAGAGATCCCGAAAACTTAGATAAAACAGCATATTTACGAAAATTGTCTGAAACATATAACGGAAAACTCTCATTGTTTAAGGCTGATTTATTAGAGGCCGACTCATATACAGAAGCTATGATCGGATGTTCAGCAGTTATTCATACTGCCAGTCCCTTTGTAAATAAAACATTAGGAAATCCTGTTCATGAACTTATAAATCCTGCAGTCAAAGGTACTGCAAACGTGCTTGAAACTGCATGCCGGATTAAGACGATAAAACGAATTATCTTAACTTCAAGCGTTGCTGCAATTTTAACGGACAATAGTGAGTTAGTGAACAAAAATATTAAGAGTATTACTGAAGATTATTGGAATGAAACAGCAAGTATTACCTATCAACCCTATGCATACTCTAAAACCCTGGCAGAGAAGAGAGCCTGGGAAATTGCTGTTTCACAGGATAGTTGGGATCTCGTGGTTATGAATCCTGCTTTTGTATTGGGACCATCGCTCCTTAAACGTACCGATGGTGTAAGTGCTAATTTTATACAACGGGTATTAAATGGTCAGTTAAAATTCGGTACACCTGATCTACAT
>JABMQR010000267.1 GCA_013202335.1 Bacteroidota bacterium | reverse complement strand
CTTGGGAACTATAGGTAATTAACTTGTATCAGGAGCTGGCTGAAGATCAGAGACATGATTCGTTGATTTGTTCCGGTGGCCAGATTTCCAGTTAAGTCCGATGAAATACGATGGATTGTACTGTATGCCCATACCCCCATACAAATGTATCTGCAGTACATTGTAACGGGCAACCAGTGAGTGAAAGCAGGAAATAAAATCTTGCTCTGGACGAAAGGGAGTTGTCAATATTTTGGAAGAAAAACGGGAAAGACGCTCCGTGATAGCAAGGGAAGATTTTTTGATAGCTTTTTTCCCGTACTCCAGATATTCTCTGGCTGTCCGGAAATCAATACACCCAAGAATGGAACATACTTCATCTAATTTGTGAGAGCTTTTCTGCAGGGCTTCCAATGTTTTATCCGACCTGACAACTCTATAAGGAAGGAGAAAGTCGGGCAGAAGCCTCTTAGTATATTTCTTTCCCAGTTCCTTTGCTCGTTTACAGATCATGACAATAATCTTTATCCATTCATTTTCACCAGTCTCAGGATCTCTGGAACATCGGTTGGGGTAGGAATGAATCTGCAGATGATGGGTCTTGCCACAAAGAGGACAGGGTTTTATTTGAAATTCTTCATTCTTTTGGTTAATGAAATCTTGCAGTGAATAGATAATTTCTGTACCATCATCTTAGTTATTTTGTTATGAAGAAGATACTCAATTCTATTGGTGTAGAGGGTATCTTCTTCTTTTTCTGTCAACGACAGGAACTTCCAAAGTCAAAAGATGGTATCTGATTCTATCAAGTTTGTAAATATTTAGGAAACTTTAGCTGGCGGGGAACAATAAATTCTCTCTTGCGATGCTGAATGCACTGTCGAAACGAGCAATCAATCATCTCACTCTAGTCAAACCAGAAACTTTGCTAAGTTGGCAACGTAGATTCCTCAAGAACTTCTGGAGTTACAAGCATACACCGTCCGGTAGAAAACCTGTTTGCTGCATTTCACATCTCATCATGCTCAAGAAAACTGTAGTAGGCAGTTTCTGAGAAAATGATATGATCCAGCACATTAATACCAAGAATATTCCCGGCTTCTTTTAACCTTTGGGTAATATCACGATCCTCCCGGCTGGGGTCCAAATTTCCGCTTGGATGATTGTGGCAGACAATGACCGCCGTTGCCCGTTCTTTGATCGGGTCAGCAAACACCTCTCGAGGATGTACGATTGTTCGATTGACCAGCCCGATAGAGACCACTCCGATTGAGAGCACCTCATGAGCTCCATTGAGGGAAATCCGTATAAAGTGTTCCTGCTTTCTGTCTGCAAAGTGCTGGACAAAAGGGTAGGCATCACCGGGGTGTGATATTCTTCTTTTCAATGCAGGAATTCTCCTTCGTCCAAGTTCAAGAGCTGCCGAAATTATCGAAGATTTTGCCGGACCCAGCCCGTCTATCGCAAGCAGCTGTTCGGTGTTGATATCTATTCCCTCAGTATCGAGTATTGACAGAATGTTCCCGGCTATACTATCCACCGGCTTGCCCTGTGTTCCTGACCCGATGAGTATGCTGATTAAATCCATATCTGACAGGCTGCATGGTCCGGATTTGATTATCCGCTCTCTTGGACGCTCTTCTGAAGGGCGTTCCCTAATTGTTATGTGGTTTGATGTATATTTCATATAAGGTATAACTCAGTAATTCAACGAAAATCTTCAAATAGTAAGATTCTTTACCGAAGTTTTGATAAAAAGTTTTCAACCGGTACTCAGATAGTTATCTAAAAGCAACTTGCTGAAATACTGTGTGAACTGATATATTCTACAGATCAGCGGGAAAACGGAAACGGGAAAAAGTACTATGAAAAAAAAATCAGCAGTCGGATTGATTCTGCTCTCATTTATTGCATTTGTCTCCCTGGGTCTTCCTGATGGACTGCTTGGGGTTGCGTGGCCCGGTATTCGTGGTCACTTTAACCTGTCTCTGGATGCCATAGGTCTGCTTCTTGTTTTTGGAACAGGCGGATATACCCTATCCAGTTTTTTCAGTGGAGTTTTTGTCCGCCGTTTAGGAATTGGGGGACTGCTCAGTGTGAGCTGCGCTGCAACTGCCATGGCTCTGTTTGTGTATGCAGTAACTCCGGTCTGGTGGATATTTGTTGCCGCTGCGGCGTTGGGCGGCCTTGGAGCCGGTGCTATCGATGCAGGAATCAATACGTATGTAGCACAAAACCACAGTGTGCGGATGATGCAGTGGCTGCATGCCAGCTTTGGGGTGGGAATTACTTTGGGACCGATTATCATGACTTTGGGAATCAGCCTGACATCACGCTGGCAAATTGGATACTTCCTGAGCGCCGGTGCCCAGGCTCTTCTGGCATTAACCTTCTTACTTACGAAAAATATGTGGAGAGGGGTGAGTGTGAATACTACCCATGAACATCATGCAAAGGGTGAGGCTTCTTTAGGTGAGACGCTCAAAAAAGTGTCTGCTCTGTTAAGTATGCTCATGTTTTTTATCTATACCGGTGTGGAACTTGGACTGGGACTCTGGGCTTATACATTTTTGACAGAATCAAGGGGTGTTGATCCGGGAATCGCCGGATTCATTACCGGAAGCTATTGGGCGTCTTTCACTTTAGGAAGAGTATTGGCCGGATGGTACACAAAGAAAATTTCGGTACAGAAGCTGCTCTCAATAAGTATTTTTCTGGCAATGCTGGGAACAGCACTGGTCTTAGTTGATGTTTCACAGGGGGTCACCATTCTGGGGATTGCATTGACCGGTTTCTCCATAGCCCCGATATTCCCCGGTCTGGTCTCTGATACAGTAAAGAGGGTCGGAGCAAGGCATGAAGCGAATACGATTGGGATTCAGATTGCAGCGGCAGGTCTCGGGGCGGCTGTAGTCCCGTCGGTTGCAGGGGTTTTTGCCCGTATGTATGGGTTGGAAGTTATTCCGCTCTATCTTCTGGCTGCTCTTGTACTGCTGGGGTTGAGTTTTGCTTTTTCTCATTCGCATACACGTTCACGTACGTAAAAAATTGATTAGTCAGCTGAATTCAGAACTCTTTGAATAATTCAGTAGTATCTACTCTGAATCCATCCAGTACCGATGATTCAGCAAAAGTACTCTCTTTTCGCCAATCTACAGGAGGAATCAGTATCCCTTCATCATACATTCCTGCTTCAATCCCTTCTGACTGAAGATGAAAGACTCTGATGTATGCATTTCCCGGATCAACTACCCAATACTCCTTTACTCCATGTTTTTCATAGAGCTGGAATTTTTCATTCATATCTTTCTTTGCAGTTGAAGGTGATAGAATTTCTACCACCATATCAGGTGCACCCAAACATCCTTTCTGAATAATTTTCGAAGAATCACAAATAATTATCAAATCCGGCTGAACAATAGTATCAATTTCATTAAAATCCTGATCGGGAAATTCGGGAAGATAGACATCGAAGGGTGCGGCAAATGGTTCACACGAGCTATTTTCAACAAAATTACAAATTTGAGAGAAAAGAATTCTGGAAACTCTTTGATGGCTTGTTGAAGGTGCCGGACTCATATTATAGGCCGTACCGTCTATCAGCTCCCAGCGCTCATCATCCGGCCAGGTACTGTATTCGACATAGGTAAACTTGTGATCTGCTTTTTTTATTGGTAATCCCACTTTTTTCATCTCCTGAAGTATACGGTAGATATGAGAAAAAAACAATTTTCTTCCTACCTTATATAACTCAGGAAATTCGTCGAACTATTCAAAGTGGTGAGAAATTTATTATTTAGCTTAAACTATTGATAGTTCCTTCAGTAAAATTTTTAAGTATTCCGGCAAGCTCCGGATCAGAAAGACGTCTCTTTATCTCAATCTCTTCTCCGGCCTTTTCATAGAATTTGCCGGTCTCTTTCCGTAAGTCCTTGTTAATTAGTGTCTGCCCGAAAACAGAATAATTCGATATGATGGAAAGAAATAACTGGAATAATAATTCACGAATGAATTCCCTGAATGTCTCTAAAATGGTATAATAGCTACGAATAAGCGGATTAT
>JABMQR010000266.1 GCA_013202335.1 Bacteroidota bacterium | reverse complement strand
ATACTAAAAACAAGAATTTTTCGATCCGGATCATTCGTTAGATGCTCTTGAATATCTAAAGTGAGTTGTTTTAATTTAGGATCTGGCATTGACAAGAACGGAGATTCCGAACCAAACCATTTTTCGTAAATATCTGTAAGTACGCTAATATCATGCTTGAGCTCAGGTATAAATTTTTCATTAAGATATTCTAGTTTAACAAAAACAATTTTTTTATTATTTGTGACCTCAGTATTTGCGAATTCAGCCTGTTCTTCCAAATTAAGCTCTTCCGTATCTTCTTCCGGCATCTCATCTGGTGACGGAATATATGCTTTTTTGGAAATTGGTACCAATTGTTTCTTCTCTACCCAATCAAGAATTTTTTGATGTGAATCTATAAATTTTTGAAGAGTGCTCTTGAATGCTGCTCTTGAACTTTCAAAACGCATTACCAAGAGTTTGCGCATAAAAGAAGCGACGTTCATTTGAGCAGTTCTTATATCTTCTAGTTCTGGATACTTTGTAGCAAAATCAACAATGTCTAAAGCATAGGTAGTTGGCATATATCGTGCACCAGTGAGCCCGTCTGCTATTTTCTTTTTCGGCACAATTCGCTTTATCGTTTCCAAGTATATTTCAGTAAAATCGCCTAATTCATATCCCCTGATTACAGGGTCATTAATTTTTGAAAATTCTATTTTCTGGGCTTTCAAATCTTCACGATAGCGAGTAATCTTTTCTAAATCTATCCTGGAACGTCTAATGATAATAGGCTCAAGTAACCGTCTCAGTTCGGAAGCAATAGCATCGCGTTTGATATCTAATTCTTTCTTCTGTTCTGTGGTTATAGCACCATTGGCTTGAAATCGTCGAAGTGCCTTATATCTATTTGAAAGATCCGCAAACTTCGCTGATAAATTTTCTACAGTTCTGAGTGTAGCAGCGCCGGGGGTTTGAAAAAGTTTAATTAGAGCAAAAATATCACGCGGATCATTATTAAAGGGTGTTGCTGATAGTATTAGAACCTTATTGCCACCGTTACTACGGGTTAATTGATGGAGTAGCTGATAGTTTTGAGTATCCTCATTTCTATATCTGTGTGCTTCATCGAGAATAAATAATATAGGCTCTGTAGAATTTTTATATTTATCGTAAACCTCCTCGATTTTACCTGCGCTAAAAACCTTTGGTCCTCGAAGTTTAAATTCCTCGGCATAATCCTCCCACATCGGTACTAAATGCGGGGGAGCAATAATTATCGTTTTTAAATCAGGACAATTTACAGCAACAGTAGTGGCTATAATGCTTTTTCCAAGACCGACAACATCCGCAATAATAGCGCCATCATAATTCTTCAATCTTTCAATCGCCATCTTTACTGCATCCATCTGATACGAAAGATTCAAATATTGCCCACGTGTTGCTTGTGATGCATTAGTTACGTTTATTTCATATTCGGCACCAAATATCTCATTAAGAAGCCGAACATACATCAGATACGGAGTTGGCACCACGTTCATCCAAAGTTCGTCTTTAAATTTTCTCAAAAACATATCTGATTTACCTTTTTCTTGAATGACAATATTGCGTGCATCAGACCATCGCTCGGAAAATTTATTTGAATATTCCTTATATTTTTCTTCTGAATCAAATGTTTCGTTTATTTCCTGTTGTCCAACTAAGCCATTGTAAGTAAAATTACTCGAACCCATAAAAACCTTGCCGGCATTTTTATTATGAATTACATAACATTTACCATGGGCTTGTGTTTCTGTCATTTTAATCTCAAGCGAACCATCTTCTAGTTTTCTTTCGAGAATTGAGTATGATTTCTGAGATTCCGGTGCGTCGAATATTGACGTTTGGTTTGCAAGTTTTTTGATACCTTCTCCAAAAGCTCTGACCCTTTCCTGTTTCGATGACGGAACGCTTCTGGGCTGAAACGGATCTAGATTTACCGATGATTTTTTCATCGATTCCATTATCAACGTCGGTATAGCATCTGGATCAATATAAGAACCAACCAAGATCCGGACTTTAAGTTTATCGAGTTTTTTTGATAAAAGTTCAAACCCGCAGAGATAAAAATATCCAACTTCAATATCT
>JABMQR010000265.1 GCA_013202335.1 Bacteroidota bacterium | reverse complement strand
GTATCTATCAGATCAGAAGCAGGTGTTTCATCCAGTACTGATTCAGGAACGGGTTCTTCCATTGGGAGTTCGATTGCAACTTCAGGTTCTGGAATGGGTTCTGCTGCTGGTTCGATTTCAACCGCAGGTTCTGGTTCAGACTGTCGTGGATCAGTTTCAGGTTCTGGTATAGGTTCGATATCACTTTCAATGTCGGATTCCTGTGGTGAAATCACCTGTGTATCTGCAGTTGGAGCTATCTCAGGTTCTGCAGATTCTTTAACAACCGGGTCTCGTACGAATTCGTAAGACTCACAGGAACCCAGGAATAAAGTGAGTAGTATAGCTGTAATCAGGACACCAATTATCTTCCGCATCTGAACACCTCAGGGATAGTATATACTGAGGATGTTGCATTGTACAATGTTTAATAGCCAGGAGATTTTCTGTCTTTGGAATGAGAAGTGAAAGCCAGCAGTTTTGCAGCCAAAACTTCAGGTTATCATCCTACATTATGAAGGAGCTTTCAAAAATGACTAATTTAAAAAGATCCTCCTTTCTCAGAAGTTTTCGCTTTTTAATGTGTCTTTATATTGCAACTATTTACCTATAATGAATCGAAAACTTCAAAAGTCAATTTTTAAAATTGACTTAGTGAAAGGTCCGAAATTCTCTTAATCAGTTAATAATGATTCAAGCTCTTCAGCTACCAATAGTGCACGTTCACGGGCATCACCAATGTATTCCGAAGCATCCAGGAGATCCAGGATATCACTTTCTGAAATGAATTTTGAGATTCTCGGGTCACAGGCCAGGAGCTCACGTAAAGAGTTTTCTTTGCCTTTTTGCAGTTCTGCCCAGGCAACAAGGGAGTGTTCCCGTATTACTTCATGCATATCCTGTCGATCGCCGCCCCGGCGGCCAAGTTCCATCAGCAAGCGTTCAGTAGCTGCAAAAACACCATAGGTTTTAAGATTACGTTCAATAGATTCAGTATGAAAGCGTATACCGGAAATAACCATATTCATTGTTTTGAGTATTTCATCTGTCGTAAGGAATGCTGCAGGAAGTATTTCACGCCTGTTGGCAGAATCATCAAGAGTCCTCTCCAGGAGGGTGTGGGCTGCATTATTCCAGGCTGTAGTTGGGAGTGTTGAGAGGAAGCGTGCCAGAGAATCAATCTTTTCCGATCTGATCGGATTTCTTTTAAAAGGCATGGCTGAGGATCCAACTTGCTTTGAGCCAAAAGGTTCACTCCATTCACCAAAGGGTGGTGACTGCAGGATTCTGATATCAAAAGCCATTTTATAGAGAGAGGCCCCAAGACCGGATAAGGTATTCACAATTGCCAGATCCTGTTTTCTTGGATATACCTGAGTAGCTGCAGTGAAGGCCTTGAGTCCTAATTCCTTCATCACCATATCTTCCAGTTCAGAGGACTTCATCCCTGTCCCTTTGAGCAGTTCTATGTATGATGCACTTGTTCCAACAGCCCCTTTCATACCCTTGCCGCGGATTGAATCACGAACTCTGCGGAGTTCTCTCAAATCTTCTCCCAGATCCTGTCCGTACTGAGCCAGGCGATACCCGATTGTAGTAGGTTCAGCTGGTTGGATATGGGTAAAGGCCATACAGGGAACATGTGCAAATTCACGAATTTTTTCAGCCAGTATCGCTGTCAGCTCAAGGGTCTTGTCAATGATAATATCCATGGCCTCTTTTAAGCGAACAGCATCCATATTATCAAGAGCATCCATACTCGTTGCGCCAAGATGGATAATGCTGCCGCCTGTCGGGCACTGTTCAGCATACGTTTTAATTTCGGCCATTAGATCGTGATGGATTTCGGCTTCAATTTCTGATGCACGGGAAATATCTATTGTATTTATCGATTTTTCCAAATCCTGAACCTGTTCTTCTGTAACAATTCCCGCTTTCATCTCAGCGCGGGCAAGAGCGGTCCATATTCTTCTAAGAAGACGGCGTTTGTGTACTTCGGACCAGACAATCCGCATTTCACGGCTTCCATATCTCCAGGTAAAGGGTGAGATAAAGGTGTCATGCTGATATATATTTTCTGCCATTACAAAACTCCGGGTTTCTTTTATTTTTTGTTATCGGTTGGCAGCTGCTCAACTGCCAACCATCCAAATTAGCTACTGTTGATTTATTGATCTATTAGAATAATCTGATCACGCTCAGGACCGACAGAGACATATTGAATAGGTGCTCCGGTCAACTCCTCGATACGTTTCAGGTATGCCTTAGCTTTTTCCGGAAGATCTTCCCACTTTCGGACAGCTGTTGTATCACATTTCCAGCCTTCCCATACTTCATAAATTGGTTCTGCAATTTCCTGAAGTGAAGTTTCCGGTACATAATCAATTATTTCACCATTGACTTTGTAGGCGGTACAGATTTTCAGGGTGTCAAAAGTATCAAGGATATCAAGTTTTGTTAAAGCGATTCCAGTAAAACCGTTAATCCAGCAGGAGTATGCAGCAGCTACACCATCAAACCATCCGCAACGTCGCGGCCGACCGGTAGTTGCCCCGTATTCTCCGCCAACTGTACGAAGTTTTTCACCCATCTCATCAAACAATTCTACCGTAAAAGGTCCGCCGCCTACTGAGGTGGAATAAACTTTTACAATTCCGATAATGTTATCAACTCTTCTTGGAGAAATTCCTGCTCCGGAACAGACTCCGCCGGCAGTCGGGTTTGAAGAGGTTGTGTATGGGTAAATACCCCAGTCCAGGTCACGCATGATTCCCAGTTGGCCTTCCATTACAATATTTTTCCCGGAAAGTACTGCGTCACGTACAAGGGGGATAGAGTCAATAATTCTTTCACCGAATTTTTCCCGCCAGGAGGCACAAAGTTCCATCATCTCATCAACAGTTACTTCCGGAAGGTTATAATATGCCAGTTCACGGTTTTTTCTCGGGAGCATCATTTCAAGACGTACTCTTAATCTTTCTGGATTAAGGATATCAACTGCTCTGATACCGATACGTGCAGCTTTATCGGAATACACTGGCCCTATTCCTCTTTTTGTGGTGCCAACTGCCCAGCCTTTTTTCTTGCTGGCTTCTTCAGCACCGTCAAGTTGACAGTGGAAAGGCATAATAAGGTGTGCCCGTTTATCAATATAGAGTTTTTTTATCTCTACTCCGGCTTCTGCTACTTCTGCAATCTCTCTTTCCATAGTGGTGAAATTGACAACCGTACCGGCACCAACTAAACAAACTGTTTTTGGATTAAAGATTCCTGAAGGGAGAATATGCAGTGCAAATTTTCCAAACTCATTGATGACTGTATGGCCGGCATTATCACCGCCCTGATAACGGATAACCATATCCGCATCCTGTGCAAGATAGTCAACCAGACGTCCTTTTCCCTCATCGCCCCACTGGGCTCCAACAATTGCAGTAACGCTCATTATATATTCTCCTTCATCTTAGTATTACAAATATCATGATCATCTATATCCTCTGCATCCCAGGGATATTTTATCCATCGATCATCAATCTCAACAGCAGGATAGTATCGTTTAATTTCAGGTGGAAATTCTCCATCTTTCTTTTTAAGCTTGTTATGAATTACCAGTACGGCAATTTCCAGAGGGTTATGGCTGAGAAGTTCTCTCACACAATAGCTGAGCGTAGCTCGGGTGTCATCAACTTCATCTATCAGTAGAACCTTTTTACCGGTAAGCTTTTTTTCAACCTCATCAATCCACTGTATTTTTTGAGGAACACCGGTTGGTTTGTTATCCATTCCATAATAGGAGATACCGACAGCAAAAATTGGTCGGTTTATGAAAGTCTTTAGAATTCTTGCCGGGATGAACCCGCCTGATCCGATTGCTACAATCACATCCGGATCAAAATCAGATGCATTAATTTCAACTGCAAGTTTTTTTACCGCTTTATGAATTTCATTGTAAGTGACATAGAGCTTGTTATCCATTAATTGCTCCTTGTTTTTCCCGCATTTTTGCAGATTCAAGTAAATAGAAGTTGACGGCAGATTTTCTGCTGTTAAACTGGTTTCATCTCTGCAATATAAGGTAAGGTTCTGTATTTTTCTGCATAATCCAGACCGTAACCGACAACCCATATATCTGGTATCTCAAAACCAAGGTAATCGACTTCGACCTCTACAACCCGCCGATCCGGCTTATCAAGCAGTGCAACGGTTTTAAGGGAGGCTGGTCTTCTCGATTCAAAGTTTCTCTTCAGATAATCAAGGGTGTAACCGCTGTCCAGAATATCCTCAATAATGAGTACATGCTTGCCTGCAAGGTTTTCCCTGACATCCATAATCATCCTGACATTTCCCGATGATTTTTCCGAGTTTCCATAACTGGAGAGTGCGATAAAGTCGATTGTGTGTTGAACACCAAGTTTTCGGGAAAGGTCGCTTAATAAGATAAAGGAGCCTTTCAGAATGCCGACAAGAACCAGGTCTTCAACATCTTTATAATCATTGGTGATTATTCTGGCAAGTTCAGTGACACGGCGCTGAATGGTATCGGCGTCTATAAGAACCCTGACAAGCCCGGAAGAGAGAGGAGGAATTGTTATTGCTGACATGCAAACATCCTTCTGAGTGTATAGTTTCAGCTTTTTTCGGCTGGGTCAGTATGTGAATCCGGCCGATTACTGGCTGCCACAGAGAAAGGAAATTGTTTTTTTTGAAACATAAGCCGGAACAGGTTAGTTCTGCAAATTTCAATAAAAAATATTGTCAATTTCCTATTACTGAATATAGGGAAAACGCACGATTGTCAAGGGACGGGACAAGGTTATCATGTCAGGATGTGAGTACCACATCGGACAAGGTTACTTGTCTTTGCATTTGCTCAGGCAAATGCTGGAGGCAGTAGGTTAAGGAGAGTGAGACGGTTAGGAAGTGAGGGAAGTAAAAATACTTTGATAAATTTAGGGTAAAATCTGTATCGATTACAATACTTTTGAAAGATCTACCTATTAGTCAGAAGTTTTTGGATTCAGTTAATTTATTGTATTATAACATATTAACTGCTTTTGTCCAAAAACTTCAGAAGGCAAATTTCCTGGAAATCTTCGATTTTTGAAATTGCCTCATCTTCCATAAATCTTATCCAGAATTCTTGTTATCTCTCTTCCCATTTCCCCGGTGACTGCCGGTTCTCTATTACTGTTAACTGAATCGATAAAATTCTCAATTATCGGTAGATGGGCATTCGGATGAATTGGATGTTTTTCTGTTCTTGTTCCCGTGTCAGTAACAACTGTTATGGTGCCTGTATTTAACACCGGGACATGGATAGAACCTTCGATGCCATAGATGTCCAGAGTATCTTTAGGTTCATTTGCTGCGTGGGATGAGGTCAGGATTCCAACAGCACCGTTTTTAAACCTAAAATGGGCAATAGATAAATCCTCGACTTCTCTTTTAAAGATAATGTTGTCATTAAAGCCGGTTATTTGCTGTACAGATCCCATGATATTCACAAAAACCTCTATCCTGTGACATCCCATGTCCATCATGGGGCCACCGCCGGATTTCTTCTTTTCTAAGAGCCAGCATCTGGGATCTCCCGGTTTTTGGTTGAAATTTTCGAAATTATTACTCTGGACATGAACAACTTTTCCTATCTCACGGTTAGCTATAATTTTTTTTATTCTGAGTACAGCAGGGTATAAATTTCTGTAGTATGCAATTCCCAGTTTAACATAATAGGCGTTGCAGGCATCAATCATCATATCAGCATCGGCTGTATTAATGGACATCGGATT
>JABMQR010000264.1 GCA_013202335.1 Bacteroidota bacterium | reverse complement strand
GATTGTTTTTTCTCTTTGTCCCAATAGTTTGTTGCTTCATAGACATACGTAGTGCCATTTTTTTTATTGTTCACATATACAAGAGCCATAAAGATACCTCCAACCACGTTTTAATTATAACGTGTATGGAGAGCTTGTTCAAGTATAAACTGCTAAGAAATACTATTAATCAATGTTTTTTGGCACCTCGTTATAATTGTTCGGGAATTCAGGTTATAACGTTAAAATATCAGAAAATAACAGTTGCAAACAGCCAGCCTTCTGTACTACGGTACCATCAGAAACGTGTAACCGAATGTAGATTCCCGCGAAAATTTCTTGAAAAGTTAAGAATAGTACCGTATTATTTTATGCAACTAAAAAATAATGAAGGGAAATAAAACGGGACACGGACAGTAGTTATCCGCTCCAAATCCATGTCCCGAAATTAAAAAGACACCATCATAGTACTAACAATTAAGAAAAAAAACTACCTTTTCATCTGGCTGTCTACTCATTGGGAAACTGTTGAAGAGATTCAACACTGTCCTGCCTGTGAGGGGGAGGAGTTAGGTCGGCATGGAAGCTATGAGAAGTATTATTATGACGAAGAATTACCAATTCTCCGACTTCGGTGTAAAAGCTGCAAAATAACTCATGCAATAATACCCTCATTTTCTCTCCCGGGAACCAGCATTGGGACCCAGGAGGCCGAGGAATACCTTACCTCCAGGGCGGAGGGGAAATCAAGAAGTAAGGCAAGTAATTGCTTTCAAGACTGCGGACTCGCAGAAATCTATCCAAAACAGCTTGAGCGCATGTTTCGTAAAGCAATCTTCCGGGCAAAGGCACTATTCCCCCACCATGGGGAGGTTAAACTATCCGGTATTGATTGGATTGAATCAGTCTGCAAAACCCGGAACCAGCCGCTGTACTGTTTGAATAAGTTTTCTCTGGAGCAAGGGGTCAATTCAGTATGTTTTAACCGATGTACCATATTGATCTTCCGGGAAAAGAACGTGAGCAGCGGGTCTTCACATAATCGAGTATCTAGCGGATTGGCGGTAGAGCTATTAGACTCATCATAACACTACTTTAATGGAGTATGAGTGATGGGAAAAGAAAAAAAAGAGAAAAAAAACCTTGCTATTCAGGAGTTCCGCTACGGAGTTGTTGCCGAACTTGCCAATCCGTTTCTTGCACATGGTCAGCGGAAAGAGATGATTCGTGAAAAGGCCAAGAGAATCTATGAGATTCCGTATTCTACCCGGAACACTATTACCGAAGATTGCATTCGTAAATGGCTGACAAAATACCAGAAGTATGGAAGAGACGCACTTCTGCCTAAAACCCGGAACGACAGGGGGAAATGCCGGAGTATCACCGAGGAGGAAACCGATGTATTTCTCAAATTTTTTGAGGAGAATACTGAACTGACCGCTATTGCCGCCTTCAAAAAGTTGCAGGAAGAAGGGAAGATCAAATCAGACATCTCTACTTCAGCCTTATCAAGACTGGTAGTTGCGAAAGGACTCACCCGGAGAGAGCGGCTGCGTACCAGCAATAAGGAGAAGACGGTAAAGTTTAATTTTATCTACCCGCTTGAATGTGTCCAGGCTGATGATATGCATGCATTTCTTATTCCTGATGAGAAAGGAAAGCGGAAAAAAGCTATCCTGATCGCGTTCATCGATGATGCGACCAGACGTATTGTCTATGCCAATTTTTCATTCTCGGAACGCTCAATAGAGTTTGAGAAAGGGATCCTGCATATCCTAAAAGCTCATGGAAGAATTGTTCGGCTTTATGTCGATAATGGCAGCACATTTGTATCTCAACAGACTCAGAGAATCATGGATAGTATGGGGATTATTATCAGTCATTCCCGACCGGCAATTCCTCGTGGACGCGGTAAAATAGAGCGCTATTTCCGTACAGTTCGTGACCAATTCCTCCGTCCCCTGGATCAGGATTCAATAAAAGGGCTGGGAGACCTCAACACACGGTTTCATACCTGGCTCGAAAGTGAATACCACAGAAACCCGCACCGGGGACTCGAGGGAAAAACCCCTCTGGAGTTCTGGCTCGCTAAGGCAAGACATCTTATACCCATCGATCCCACCATTGATCTTGATGCTGCCTTTCGCCATGAGATTCTCCGCAAGATATACAATGACAGCACTTTTACGCTTAAGAGCCTTCTGTACGAGGTTCCCTCCATCCTGATAGGAAAAAGCGTAAAAATCCTCTATGACCCGAAAAAACCCGGGACAAGACTGCAGGTTTTTTACCAGGGAGTAGATTATGGTGAAGCGAAACTGGTAGACACCTATGCAAATACCAAAGTAACCCGTAATTACCATACCAATAGACAGGTGGATATCGGTGAAGAGCAGGTCAAAGAAGATTCAGGAGAGACACCGGTAAATGCCTCTTTGGCTGCCTCAGTTTTCAATAACACTTCAGAGAGAGGAGCGCATCATGAAAGCTAAAGAACTGACAAGTTTTTTCAACCTTACGGATATGCCGTTTTCCAAGGAGATTGCTACCAAAAACCTCAAGCTGCTGCCATCTGTTGAACAGGCACTCTCTTCTTTGCTGTTTTTGGTCGAGACCAAGGGCATAGGTATACTTACGGGAAAATCAGGAACCGGGAAAAGCTGTGTGCTCAGACTGCTGAGCTCACGATTAAATACCGGTTTGTACAAACCACTCTATATTTGTCATACCTCTGTAGGAATCCTCGAGTTTTACACACACATCTGTACCGCTTTGGGACTGGAACCTGGCGGCAAACGAGCAACCATGTTTAGGGCTATCAAGGATCATATTTTGTCGCTGAATAACGTAAGTCGTATCCACCCGATTCTGCTCATCGATGAAGCAGATAAGCTCAGTAATGATATCCTGTGTGAAATCAGACTATTAACAAATTTTGCGTATGACAGTCTCAATGCATTGACCGTTCTTTTGTGTGGACAGAAAAATCTTACGCAGAAATTCGGACTCTCTATTCTTGAAGCACTGGCTAATTCTATTACCGTCAACGTCAATCTGGATACCCTCCCCAAAGAGGAGACTTTTTCTTACATTGAACAAAGAGTTCAGGAAGTAGGCAATGGTCAGAGCTTGTTTACTAAAAATGCGATGAACCTTATTCATCAGGCTGCCGGAGGGACCTTAAGAAGTATAAATACCATTGCAAATGGCGCATTAGTGCAGGCTTTTCTCTCAAGCTCAGTGCAAGTTGAAAAGGAGCATGTGCAGAGGGCGATTGGACGGTAGCCGAACGTATCTGTTTTATGAGGCGGGAATTTCCCGTCTTTTTTTTAAGAAATTAATTCGGGCTTTTAATAAAAAGTAATAGAGTTCGGGAATCGGTTCGATTTTAGGCTGCTTTTTCAATACTATAATTCGGGTTGCTTCGGACAATAAAGCGGGAATCTACACCGAAGAGCCAGGGAAACCTCCTGGTTTTTTTTATGCCCTAAGGAGAGATCGTGCCATACAAACCGAAGAGACCATGTTCCCATCCTGGCTGTCCAAGGCTCACTGATGGGCGATACTGTGATGAGCACGCAAAACTCGCTGCAAGAACTTACGAGCGCTACAAAAGAAATCCTGATTCGAAAAAGCGCTATGGCTACCAGTGGCGGAAAATCAGTAAGCAGTATCTGGCGGAGCATCCCTTCTGTGAGCTGTGCATCCAGAAAGGAAGGATGACCCCTGCAACGCTTGTCCACCACACCAGAAATGTAAGCGAAGGTGGGACAAACGACGAAGAAAACCTTATGGCACTCTGTGCTTCTTGCCATTCACACCTCCATGCACAGCGTGGTGACCGATGGCATACTAGATAGACCACATATATGGTACTATACCTAGGGGTATTCAAATCTCTACACCATATATAGCATACAACGGGCAGGGGCTTTTACGCGTAAAAATTCAAATTCAAACGGGGGATTAACCCCTCTATTTTTCGAAGGCGGTGCAACATGGCAAAAGACGGTACCAACCGTGGCGGGGCCAGGGTCGATGCAGGCAGAAAGCCTAAGGCACTGGCAGAGAAAATCAATGATGGTAAGCATGCGATCGTCGTGGATCTTCCCACCACTCCGAATCTGGAAGGTGCTAAGATGCCACCGGTGAAGGACTACATGACCGCCAGCCAGAAGAATGGTCAGGAGTTCTGTGCAAAGGACGTCTACAAGGAGACCTGGAGCTGGCTCAAAGCCAGAGGCTGCCAGGAATTAGTAAGTCCTCAGATCATACAGCAATATGCGATGTCTGTTGCTCGCTGGATCCAGTGTGAGACAGCAATCAGCGAGTATGGATTCCTTGCAAAGCACCCAACTACAGGTGCTGCAATTTCCTCTCCGTATGTGACGATGAGCAGGGAATACATGAAACAGGTAAACCAATGCTGGTATCAAATATTCCAGATCGTAAAGGAAAACTGCTCCAGTGAGTTTCAGGGAGCAAGCCCTCAGGATGACCTGATGGAGCAGCTCCTCAAGGCACGAAGAACCTAGTAGGAAATCAAACAATCAAAGGAAATCAAACATGAAAAATTATCTCAGCGCTATAGGTCAGGGACATCCTGATAAGTTATGCGATTTTATTGCAGACTCGATCCTCGATGCATGCCTGGCTGTTGACCCACTCTCCCGTGTCGCATGCGAGGTTATGGCGACAAAGGGAAAAATCATCGTCGCAGGGGAAATCACCAGCTGTCAGAAGATCAATGTGAGAGAAACAGTCCGTATCGCTCTCAAGGAATCTGGATATGATTCAAAGGATTTCATCATCAGCGTATTTCTCCATGCACAGAGTCTTGATATTGATCTCTGGAACGGTCTGCTTGACCATATCGAGGTTCATTCTCCAAATGATGTACGATTTCTGTTCCGTGATGGATCAGTGATCAAGGTGGATATGTCGGAGGAGGAAAGGAAAAGACCTGCTCTGACTGAGAAGCAGAAAGAGCAAATCACCGAGCTTCGCAGAAATGGTCTAACCTATGACAATATCGGAAAAAGAATGGGACTTCCTACGGGTCAGATTCGATCCTTTTGTCTATCCCGAATTCCCGTGCGAGACACGGATAATCAAGAGGAAGGAGAGCAAGCCTATTGCAAGACCTGCGGGAAAATGCTTGTACATACCCCTGGCTACAGGAAAAAGATCTTCTGTTCTGATGGTTGCCGTCAGGATTGGTGGAACCACTATGCACAGATAAAGACTGGTAAAGGATGGGCCACGAATGAGGTTATCTGCCAAGGCTGCGGAAAAACATTTGCTACATATGGCGTTAAGCGTAAGTACTGTAGTCGAAAGTGTTATGTGGAAAAAAAGAGGAATCAGTAATAAAGGGATGATGAAGGATTATTGGTAATATCTCTACAACTGGATTTAGAGAGCCTAACATGCGGACCATTAACTGCAAGTTGAGAACTTCTACAATCAACAAAGAGTTATAGTAGCTGAGTTAATCTATTCACCTAATTGAAATATAGTTTAACCGGTATCTGTCGGAAAAAGCCACTTATATCAGAATGGTCAAAAGCCGAGTCTGTAATTTTTTCTGTGTATTATTCCCTCAATTTCTTTCAATAATTCTATGGATTTTGGAGAAACGATGTAAGAAATTTATATAGTAAATAACTTGACAAGAGTCACATCATATCAGTATTTTCGTGCAATCTCTAGCTGTCGTTCCATCTCTCTGCGCAGCCTGACAATCTCCGGGTTCTCGGCGACTTCAGCCATGCCAACATGCCAGAAACCCTTGTACCCTTCAGTCATGGTCTTCGGCAGGATCTTGATGTCAATCAGCGTAGATACATCCTGCTTCCTGGCATCCCTGATGGCCTCTCTCAGCTCATCAATGGTTGTCACCGTATATGTCCTGCAGCCATAGGATGCTGCATTCATGGCAAAGTCAACCTTCACGAACGGACCGTCAAGTTTACCCGTCTCTGGATTGCGGTGGCGCATCTCCGTACCGAAGCTGCCCTGACCGTGCCCCATCTGGAGATTGTTGATGCAGCCGAATGATGCATTGTCAAAGACGATCGCGTTGATCTTCTTCCCTTCCTGGATGGATGTCGGCAGCTCCGAGTGCAACATCATATAGGAGCCGTCACCGAGCAGCGCGTACACTTCCCGCTCCGGGCAGGCGAGTTTCACTCCGAGGGCGGCATTGATTTCGTATCCCATGTTGGAGAATCCGTACTCCATATGGTAGGTGTTCTCCTTCTTTGCCCTCCAGACACGCTGCAGATCGCCAGGCAGTGAGCCTGCAGCTCCGACAACAATTGCATCATCATCCAGTTCCGCATCCAGGAGACCGATCACCTGGGTCTGAGTGAGCCCCGTACCGTAGCGCTCGACAAACTCCGCCAGGATAGCATCCCGCTGTCCGGCCACTTCAGGCACGAATTCCTTGCCGGTGTACTCTATCGAGAACAGGCGTTCCAGTTCCTCGAACCAGGTTTTCCTGACAGCGGCAACACTCTCGCCCCAGTCGGCCCTGTACTTGGTTGCCTCCAGGGCAGCCTGCAGCGCTTCAAGAGAGACCTGTGCATCGGCAGTGACCCGGACCGCATCAAGTTTGTAACTGTCAAACGGGGCAATGTTTATATTAACAAACTGTACCGCTTCATTCTGGTAGAGCCATTTCGAGGCAGTTGTGAAGTCGCTGTAGCGGGTTCCTACCCCGATAACGAGATCAGCCTCCTGGGCAATTGTGTTGGCTGCCAGGTTGCCGGTGGTTCCGATTCCTCCGAGATTCAGCTCATGATCCCACGGAATGGCAGACTTTCCGGCCTGTGTTTCGGCAAAGGGAATCCCGAAGGATTCGGCGAATTTCCTCAAGGCATCAGCTGCTTCCGAATACTTCACCCCGCCGCCGCAGATCAGCAGCGGCTTCCTGCTTCCGGCAATTGCACGTACGGCATCACTGATCATTTCAGGAGTCGGAGGCCTTCTCTCGATACGATGGACCCGTTTCCTGAAGAATGATTCCGGGTAGTCAAAGGCCTCTCCCTGAACGTCCTGTGGGAGAGCGACTGTCACCGCACCGGTATCAGCCGGATCGGCAAGCACCCTTACCGCATTGATCATGGCACTCATCAGCTGTTCAGGGCGGCTCACCCTGTCCCAGTACTGGCTGACAGCCTTGAAGGAGTCATTGACCGTGATAGTGTAATCGTTGAAGCGTTCAACCTGCTGCAGGACGGGATCCGGCTGCCGGGTAGCGAACTGATCACCCGGCAGGAATAGGACGGGAATCCGGTTTGCCGTTGCATTGGCTGCCGCCGTTACCATATTGGCGGCTCCGGGACCGATTGATGATGTGCAGGCGTACATCTGCTTGCGCAGCATCTGCTTGGCAAAGCCCATTGCCGCCAGGCCCATTCCCTGTTCATTCCTGCCCTGATGAACAATCAGATCACCCGGATTCTCCTCCAGGGCCTGACCGAGACCGAGTACATTCCCGTGACCGAAAATGGTAAACATGCCCTTGAACATCTTCTGTTCTTGCCCGTCAAACTCTATCCACTGGTTGTCAAGAAACCGTACCAGTGCCTGGGCTACTGTCAATCTTATCGTCTTCATATCTACAACTCCTGCAATTATTGGTCGTCTTCCCCGGAATATTTTCTTTCAGGCCAGATAGCCACGCCCGGTTCAAGAAGCCATTCATGATCCTTGACATAATAGCGTGTCGTGGGCAGCCAGCGGTCTCCTTCAAGGTGGGGGATCATCCAGATATAGTACATGGCGTAGCCGGCCCCTGCCACCTGGGAGTGGGTGACATCAGGACTGATGAGTGAGGTATCCCCATTCTTCACATACTGGGGGGCATCGCCAAGCAGTGATATCCCGAAGCCCTGCTTCGGGAAGAAGCGGTAATGGTAGATCTCGGGTTGCGGGTGATCATGAGGCGGGTAACTTGACCATTTTCCAGGGTGGTTGATTACCTCCCCGAGTACCATGTTTGATTCGGGAGCCAGTTCTCCGTCAAAGACAGTACGGACTGTCCTTATCGAGGTCTCATTCAGCAATCCGGCTCCGAATACATCGCACCTGATATCTTCTTTGGCATAGAAACGGGGGGTGAATGCTTTCTCATTCCTGCAGGATTCAACCCCGAACTCACACGCTTCGAGGGCTTTGATGCTCACTGAAGTGCCCCGGGGAACGTGCAGTACCACCGGATTCTCATCAAAGCAGGAGACTCTGCTTCCCATGGCAACCTGATCATCCCAGCTGTATTCAACACTGCCCCGGATAAGAATCCAGGCACGCTCCAGTTCATCGGAGTCCTGCCATGTCTCCCCGGCTGCAAGCTTCAGAATGCCGAAATTGAGCAACATGTCGGCATGATTCCCGTCAATCTCGGTTATCGCTGTATATCCATCTGCAAATGCTTCATCCTGTCTGACTACCATACACTCATCTCCTGCGAACTGTCCGCCTATAATCCTGTCTGCTCCCTGATATACTCCCTTCCCATCTTAGCGTAGGTGAAGGGGTTGGCCACTGCCGGGTCCTGTTCTGCTTCAACCACCATCCAGCCGGAATAGTTGTACTCATCGAGGACCGAAAAGATGGCGGGAAAATCAATGTCGCCATCACCGGGGACGGTGAAGACGCCCTTCCTGACAGCCCCGAGAAAGGAGATGTCCGCTCTCTTTACCTGCGCATAGACATCCGAGCGCATATCCTTCAGGTGCACATGGCCGATGCGTGAGACATACCGCTTCACGGCGGCTACCGGGTCCTCCTCGGTAAAGGCGAAGTGGCCGGCATCATAGAGCAGGTGCACAAATTCGGGTTTCGTGTCGTTGAGGAACCTGTCGGTCTCCTCCATTGTCTGTACACCGGTTCCCATATGATGGTGGTAGCAAAGCTTCATTCCCTCGTCGGCGGCAATCTTCCCCAGGTAGTTCATCCCTTCGGTCACCTTCCTGAACTCTTCGGCTGTGAATACAGCCTTCCCGCTGAAAATGGATACATCCTTTCCCTGGCAGGAACGGGTCTGCTCCGAGGGGCCTATTACTGCTGCGCCGACTTTCTTCAGAAAGAAGAGCTGTGACCTGAACTTCGCCTCCACGTCCGCGAGAGGCCGTGAGGCGAGGTATGAGCTGAACCACTGGTTGCATATCGTCAGGCCACGTATGTCCAGGTACTCCCTGAGTATGTCGGGGTCCGAGGGATACTTCCTACCCACTTCAGAACCGGTATATCCTGCCAGGGCCATTTCACTGATGCACTGTTCAAAGGTATTCTCTTTCCCGAGATCGGGCATGTCATCATTTGTCCACCCGATGGGTGCCATCCCAATTTTCACTCTTCCACTATGCATTACGAAACTCCTCTGTTTCAATTATCACATGCTCTGCAAGTGCTTCTATTGTCATACAGAAACTCTCTGTTCTGTACAGCTTCCTTCCTGCCCGATTTAAGGGATGCCAGAGCAGCTTCTTTCTTTCTCTACTAAATCACGAATAAGATGGAAACTAAACAGTAAAAACTCACCTCTCCGTGTATAAACTACTGCACAATTAACACTATTAGGCAAACAATTCCCGATAACTTGTTAATATTATATTTTCATCTTCAATTAGTTTTCTAAAATCGTTCGATATAAAATATTCATAGTCAGCATTTCGGACTTCCCAATCACTCGAAACAGACCGTGATTCTTTGGTATCCAAGGCAGGATGGATAGCGAACTCACTGATTCCGGGTTTTAAATTTCTAATCAATGCATCGAAATCATTTTTCTTTGTTTCTGTTTTTATAGCACAACTATCTACTACCTCATGATCAATACATGATATTCCATTTTCTTTCATCATCTTAATGCTTCTTTTAAAAGCAGTCCTCACCGGTAGTGCATACTCCTTGCCCAATTCAAAAGTCATCTTTAGAATATCTTCTCGTCTCTCATGCATATGACAATGGCTATCTAAATGAGTTGGTTGCAACCCCTTACTAAGAACAAGCTCAATTTGTGCCCTGAACTCCCTTTCAATTTCTTCCAATTTCGCATTTTCAATAAAAAAAGGGATATCTTCAATCTTTACAAAAAACCTACCATCAGGAACTAAAGAGCTAACTTCTTTCCTATATGATACAGGACCCCATTTATAATTGTCATGCTCACTAATTACTGTCAGATGCACTCCGAATTCAAAATCAGGATTTTCTCGCAACAATTCCAGACCCTTCAATCCCCAAGGGCAGGGTACCATCACCGTGCATGAAGTTGCATGTCCTATCCGAAGCATTTCAACTGCAGCTGCATTCGCTGAATTTGTCATTCCATAATCATCAATATTTACTATTAATAATCTCTTATCTTTTTTCATTCTCTATCCTTATTTTATTGTTATACAGAATACAATTGACACTATAAAATTCTGATATTACCCAATTTTAAAGGCTATTAATACTTTCATAATCAGGATTTATCCACTGTTTACTACTTGCGGAATTTATGACAGCATCAACTACTGCCTGACATTGGGCACCTTCATAAAAACCAGGTTGTGGTTTCATATCATTCTGGATCGCGTTGAAAAATTCAAAAGCCTGAAGTATAAATACATCACTTCTCCCAATAACTTCACCATATGGACATATGCTTTCTCCATAAGGATGCTCTTGATTTCCAACAAAAATTGTTCTTTTCCCCCGTGTTTTTATGTTTTCCTTTGCATAATATAAACATAATTCATTGTATCTATTTGAATTAAAACACAAAGTTCCCTTACTGCCATTTATTTCTATTATAAACTCATCCCTACATCCTCCTGCACAACGAGTCGCTTCAAAAATACCCGTAGCACCGTTCTCAAAACGAGCAATAAATTGGACAGCATCATCAATATCAACATGCACTTTTTTATCCGGCATATTTTCTTGTATTCGTTCACTGATAAAAGTACTAGAGACGGCACAAACTTCATCAATATTTCCAACTAAATAATGAGACAGATCAATAAGATGACTTCCAATATCTCCCAAAGCTCCGCTCCCAGCTTTATCTTTTTGGAAATGCCAGCTCGCGGGAATGGATGGGTCGATAAAATCTGAAAGCCACTGCCCCCTCCAATGATATATCTCTCCCAGCTCTCCACTTCGAATAAAGTCATAAGCTAGTTTGATGGCAGGAACACATCGAAAACTGAAAGCTGTCATATGTTTCACTCCATGTTCCTTGACTGCACTAATCATATCTAATGCTTCATGAAGCGAGTTTGCCAATGGTTTTTCGCAAATAATGTGTTTCCCAGCTTTTGCAGCCTCAATCGTAATTTCAGCATGTAAATATGGTGGAGTACAGATATCTATAAGATCAATATCAGGGCGTCTTACAACATCCCGCCAATCCGTACTCCACTCATTCCATCCATACTGTTCTGCCGCTTTTTTTACCGCTTTTTCATTCCTTCCACAAATAACCTGCATTTCAGGAGTAACATCCAGGTCAAAGAATGTCTGCACATTTTTAAAACCATGAGAATGCATTTTCCCTATTCCCTGATATCCTATTAATCCTATTTTCATTTTTTTTTCATTTTTTGTATTTTACCCCTAAAGCTTACTATCAATAATTATCGGTTATAGGTTTAACCTTTGATATAAATTCTGCAGCAGTCCTTTCTATCTCTTCATCTTCAGAGAGAATATTAATCCCAAAGTCAGCACCGATTCCCGAGTCAACAACCCCTACGCTGAAATTCATACTTCTAGCCAGAAGATCATCTGTACGTGGCAAACAGTTTTTCGTACATATTTCTTTCCCATCCATATCTCGATAGTTGAGAATATGTTCCATATTATTATAAACATGCCATCCGCTTTTCTCCATTGTCTTTGTTCCCAACACTTTAGCAACTTTGTCTGCTAACTCTTTTGTTGCAAAACGCACTGTTAATAACGTGTGACACTCATCCTCATCGTTTATTTTGCGGAATTCCATATTCTTTATGTTTGCCGACTCAATCGCTCTTTTGAATTTATTCTTCTTTTCCTTGAGCATTAAAAGAATTTTATCAATCTTTCTCAGTTGTCCAAGTGCGAAAGCTCCAGTAAGTTCATTAATACGCAAGTTTATTCCGATAATATTTCGACTGCCTATTTCAACTCCTTCACGCAAAGCTTTATGTCCCTGATCATGGAATGCAAAGGCACGCTCAAACAAATCTTTATTATTTGTACAGATAACTCCACCATCTCCAGCATTTATTACTTTGTAAAAATTTAGTGAATATGCACCAATATCACCTATGGTTCCAAGTTTTCTACCTTTGTACATTCCCCCAACGGCCTGACAGGCATCTTCTAATACTGATAAATTATGTTTTTTTGCAATTCTCATAATTTCATCCATGTTTGCTGGATTACCAATCATATGTACGGGTAGTAACACCTTTGTTTTTTCTGTGATCTTCCTCTCCATGTCCTTAGGGTCAATCGTTAGGGATTCATCAACTTCTGCCAATACCGGTTTTCCACCAACCGCAATAATAGCTGAAATAGATGCAATAAAAGTGTACCCAGGAACAATAACCTCTACTCCTGGTCCTACCCCCAAAGCAACCAGAGAAGCCATTAGCGCACCTGTTCCAGAACTAACTGCTAAACAATACTCTGCACCCATCTTCTCTTTAAATAACTTTTCAAAAGACAAAGCCTTCTTTTTGAAATCCGGATTGTCTCCTTTCCCATAACGACATGCATATCCTGTCTCAAGGACTTCCATAACCTCTTTTTTTTCTTCTTTACCTACAAGGTACGCTCCTGGTCCTGGCATGTTTTTATCTCCTTATTTATAAAAATTTTTATGATAAACTTTTTCAGTAGTTTATCATTTTCTTACTACTTATAATTATCAATACATTATCAATGATTTGATGAACTACTTTCCGGTTGATAATTTCTATCTTCTGACTGCGCATTCTTCACGCAAAGATCGTTCAAGGTCTGTTGCTATCTCCACAGCAACTTTACCGTCATAATATACGGCAGATGGATTACCCTCACCTCGAATGCATGTAACAAATTCCTGCAATTCCATCAAATAGAGTTCACTATACTTGGAAAAGGTATTTAATCCCCCTTTAACTATATTTTCATTATGTTTATTGGTAATTGTGATTAAGCTATTTTCATCGATTCTATGTGTAATTGTTCCTTCTGTACCCGATATTTCCACTTGCCGTACAAACTCACTGTTTGGATTTTTGTGTGCTTCCATCTCGGCCATAATACCATTCTCTAATTTCATAACAATTAAATAGTTATCAATATCTCCCATGGCTTTAACCTCTTCATGCCCATAAGCTCCACCCATTGAAAAAACAGTTGTCGGCTCAGAACCAGTAAACCACCGCACCATGTCTATATCATGCAATCCAATGTCAAAAATCATTCCTCCACTACGAGGACAAAACTGTTTATAAAATTCGATATCATCAAGAGACTCTGTTGCAAGACATTTTATACTAATAGGAGTACCAATTGCCCCATTTGCAACAAGATCTTTCACGGTTCTGTAATCAGGATCAAATCGCCTGGTAAATCCAACTTGAAAAATTGCACCTTCAGTCAGCACCTTTTCAATTCCAATAAGTTCCTCTCTAGTAAGAGCTATTGGTTTTTCACAAAATATATTCCTTCCCTTTTTGGCGGCTTCACATATAACCTCAAAATGTTTATCACTGCTATTGGAAATGATAACTCCATCTAGATCTTCTATGTTTAACAATTCTCTATAATCAGTAAACCGGTAAGGTACATTGTATTTTTCGCCGACTTCCTCTACTCTTTCCGGCAATATGTCACATACTGCTATTAATTTTGCACCTTCAATTTTTTCGGCTATGCATGTTGCACGAAAAGAACCAAGGCGCCCTAATCCAATTACTCCAATCAACAATGTATTCATTAATCCTTTTCCCTCTTCTGATATATTAGATATTTTTTATTGCACTTATATTTTCATAAACACTGTTTATCAAAGCCTCTTCAGTCCCTTTTGCAAAAGGAGCAGGATGACCATAAAAACGATATGCAATTTCTGATTCATATCCCCCAGTTTCCAGAGCTTCATCTGTAGGAATATATCCTCTCAAAGGTGAACAGTACCCAACAACTATTACTTTTTTATCCTCAAACATCTGCTGAAGCTTAATTTGTGTTTCTGAGAATATCTCACCAGCAAGAAAACAAAGAATTACATTATCTATCCCAAGCAGCGAAATCTTCAGCTCAGTTGTTTCAGGAATTATTTCCAGTTCAAGAAGAGACTCTGCCCAACTTAATAAAACTCCTGCAACATAACGATATTTTGCTTCGTAAATAAAATCTTGTGGTAGACATAGAACATTGGCTATTTCAGCTAATGCAGAAGAGCTTGCTAAAAAGCCCTTTTCCTCCACTTCGCTCATCAGTGAACGTATTTCCTTTATTTCTTTTATTGAAGGAACTTTTTGATAATTAAGAATGTGGTGATAACGAACATACCAGAAATCTTCTTCATTTAGAGGACTTTCCCAGAGTATTTCTTCTGAAAGTTTACTCATTATTACATCAACATTACTCATCATTTTTTCTCGCGTTTGTCCAAGAAATAAAGAATTTATGTTTCCACATGCTCCTTGAAGGAAAACAAATGGAAATCCATATCTATGTTGTAATCTTTTGCACAATTCTCCAGGATAATCTGCTGTAACACTTAAATTACATACGATATTCGGATGACTTGCCCAATGAGTAATTCCAACAATAGGATCTCCGTTAATAGTCTCTACAAGAAAGAAATGAATAGTTTCCAGATCGGGTCCTTTTCTAAGCACATCTCCCTCAGGAGCTTTCTCAGCAACCCTGCCATTTTTCAGTATGAGCCGCCTATTTACATTACACCCCCGAAGATCTTTGCTTGCAGGTCTAATTATTGATTCAACCATGTTATTCAAAGCACTTGAAACTGCACTACTACTTTTCTGAGCTATATACTCCACATACTTTTTTTCAATTATTCCGCTGCCATTAAGAACAATTGTTGCAGGAGCAGAATGATTATGTGTACATGTGAGTATCCTCATATTAGCAGGTATCCCATACTTATCTATTTCTTTGTCTATGCATTTAACTGCATAATCTCCCAGCGCAAGTAAATCATAAACAAGTACAATTAGTTTTTTGCTTTGTATTGAAATTACAAAACAATGTACCCAGATGTGATCATCTATTCCTTCTAGCGGCTTATTTTCTCTTGCAACAAAGCCACTTAATGTAATGTTAGAGAACATAACTGGAGTAATATCAGCACATGCATATCCGATTTTCATAGTATTTCAATTTACCCCTTAATCGATCCGCCGCCCAAACCTTCAATAAAATATTTCTGTAAAAATAGAAATACAATAAGGAATGGTACAACAGATAAAATCGTTAACGTCATAACTGAGTTCCAATCAATTGCGTACTGACCATACAAGCGGGCAAGTCCAACCGTTACTGGCGCAACTTTTATCCCTTCAGTAAGAATTAATGCAAACAAAAACTCATTCCAAGAACGGATAAATGCAAGCAACCCTACTCCAATTAGTGCCGGTTTTATTTGGGGAACAGTGATCTGAGTAATAATTCGAATAACACTACAACCATCAATCATAGCAGATTCTTCTATCGCGTATGGCACCAAATCAAAATACCCTTTTAATACCCAAATAACCAGAGGCAGAACAAATGCAGTATTTATTACGATGAGAGCTGTATAGGTATTAAACAAATGTAGAGCACGTATCATTTTAAAAAGAGGAACCATTAATACTGCTCCTGGAAATAGCTGAAGACATAGTATACCGACCATAATTATTTTTTTAGCAGGTATCTTATATCTTGACAGAGCATAACTACCTATAACACCAAGCACGAGAGACAGAAGCACTGTCGATATAGCGATAAAATATCCATTAAAAAAATATCGCTGATAATCACTATTCGTCAGAAGTATTTTGTATGATTCAAAAGTTATCTTCGAAGAAAACACGGTAGGAGGATAACGGAATAGTTGATTCAACGGTTTAATAGAAGCCCCAAGCGCCACAGCTACAGGGAAAAGAAAAACTGCTGCAATAATACCCATACAGCAAAAAAGAATTAATTGCTTCATACCATCTCTTGTTCTAAACATTTTGTTCCTCTTCTTTAGATATTTTTAAATACAAGACCATAACTATGATAACAATAAATAACATAACCATACTTAATGCTGTAGCGTATCCGAGATCAAAACGCTGTATTCCTTTTTCATAAATTAAAAACCCAGGAAGATAGGTTGATTTCAAAGGGCCGCCTTTTGTCATGACCCATATTAAATCAAAATGATTGATAGTTGTTACGAAATCAATGAGAATCAATATTAGTGTTAATGGCTTCATTATTGGAAACGTAATATAACGGAAAGTTTTTATAGGTGTACATCCATCTAATTTTGCAGCTTCGTAAAGAGATTCAGGAATTCGTTGCAGACCTCCTAATAACAGCACCATATACATGACAAAATCTTTCCAAGCGCAAACAGCCAGCACAGAAAAAAGAGCAATTTTCGGATCACTTAAGAACCCTATCCTTATATCAAAGAAAGTCATTGAAAAATAATTTAAAAATCCTTGAGGATGATACAAAAGTTTAAATATAAGTGCAGCTGCTGGAGCTGAAAATATCCAGGGAATTAATATTATAGATTTAAAAAAACTTCTTAATCCATCAATTGGCCATGCTCGCCAAAGCATAAGAGCAAAGATCCAACCAAAAAGCATATGGAAAACTATAGCAGTAGAAGTGAAAACAAAAGCATTAATCAAACTTATATGAAAGGTTGAATCTTTCATTATGGTAATATAGTTATCAAGTCCAGCAAAGAACGACTGATGTGTCGCAATATCATATCGTAAAAAGCTTTGCTTAATTACAGACAAAAGTGGGACAATAAATATAGCAAACAAAAATATAAAAACTGGCAAGAAAAGCAAACAACCTGTTATAAGTCGTTTCCTCTCAATACTGTAATGCTGAAACAACATAAATATCTCCTGGTACAGCAATCTGTAGGGGGTAAGGGGTTGTGGAGAGGTGTGTAAAAACCTCTCCACAATGCTTAATTACTTGTAAGATTCAATTACTTCATTCCAATATGCAACCGCGTCATCAAGTGCTTCCTGTGCGGTTTTTTGTCCTAACCAGTATGCCTGTACATTTTCACCAAAACTATTGATGAGATCTCCCAATTCAGGAAGAAATGGCAAAGGCTGTCCTCCCGGCCTTGAAAGCATCACGGGAATTTGCTTCAGCAGAGGATCGGTTTCGTACAACTCACTCGAGAAGGCATTCATATTTGCCCACGTTGAATTCACCTCATTTGTCATCTTTTCTGCAACTTCATCACTTATCAGGTGCTTGAAAAATTCCCAAGCAATTTCCGGATTTTCAGAATCCTTGAACAACGATATTCCACTACCAGAAGAGACAAATCCTCCTGTTACATCCTCAAAAGCAGGAGTATAGCTTAACTTCATATCAGCATTCCTATTCTTGACAACAGGACCGATAAATGGACCAGTCATCAATAGCCCTATTTCCTCGGAAGCAAGCAACTCAATAGTCATCGGATCGGAAAGAGCCAATGCATCAGGATAAATAAGATCTTTATCTGCCAGATTTTTCCAGTATTCCAAAGCCTTAACCCCAGCCGGAGAATTGAATACAGCCTTTCCATCTTTACTCATCAATTCTCCACCGGCCTGTATAAGTCTGGTAAAATAACTATAGAGTAGAAAGTGTGCAAAACTGTCTTTCGCTAAAGGAACTGCCATACCATACTTCCCGGTAGCTTCTTTATACTTCTGCAAAGCTACTTCAAGTTCATCCCAATCAGTAGGAACGGCAATCCCTAACTCTTCGAATTTACCTTCGTTATAGACTGGACCATAGCTCATTGCATAAAGCCATTGAATAACAGCTCGACCTCCATAGTAACCAGTCCACCCGGGATTATATCGATCAGTCCAGTAACTTCCTTCTTTCTCAATTAAAGGGCTAATATCAGCAAGTATACCCATTTTGTCAAAACGCGGTACCCAGTTAAATTCCATACCCATCACATCAGGAGTTTCACCTGCCTGGGATAATGCAAGAAGTTTATCTTCGAATGCACCGTGTGGAGTATCCATCATTTTTACATTCACATTTGGATTTTTTTCCATAAAAGAATCAGCAATTTCCTGCATGACATCTTTACCATACTCATCGTTCCACCATCCCAAAAATGTGATAGTTACCTTCTCGCTGGAGGCTTCCTCCTTTTCAGCACCAGCAAAAAGTAAATTAGAACTCAAAATAAAAACAACCAAAAGAGTAAAACACAACTTGACAACCTTCTTGTTTTTAAACCATTTCATACAAACATCTCCTTTACTATAAATATTTTTTAATTTCACACTGCTACACAGCGTGTTTTCATTGTTACAAATCCTTTATCTCTTCACGATTTTCATATACTTTCTCAAAAGCACGATAAATATCTCTTGTATCATTTTCAGAGCCTAGAAATAGTTCGTTTGCAAGCCAAATAGCACCTTCTTTGGTAACGTGTTCAGCTACAGGGCACCGTTTTTCATATTCGGAATATTTCGTAACCTGTCTTTTTCTTCCAATACTATAGGGTGAAGAAGTACTATCAAAATCAAGAGTTTGAAATACCGGGTTTTTGTACAATGGATACTCATAACCACCAGAAACTGGGATCCCTTCAGCTTTCAATGCTTTAATTACATTGTCTCTTGGAATTCCATCCCACTCTTCCTTGTTGTAACGCAAGCATGCAAGATAATAGATATCGTTTTCTGTATCAGGATGGTATTCAGGCGGATCAATTCCCTGTATATTTGATATATCTTCGAAAAACTTCCTTCCATTCCTACGACGTATCATATTTTGTCTGTCAAACTTTTCCATTTGCGATAGCAACAATGCTGCCTGCAATTCTGTCATACGACTGTTTGTCCCTACCATTATTGTTTCATACCATCCACCATACTTCGAACGTCCCATATGACGCATAGACCAGCACATCTCGGCCATTTTTTCATCATTCGTGGTAATCATTCCGCCTTCGCCACAGGTTAAAATCTTAGAATTTTGAAAACTGAAAATTCCAATATCACCTAATGTTCCGGCAAATCGGTTTTTCTTTAACGAAGCACCTGGCATATGAGCAGAATCTTCGATTACGAGGAGATTATGTTTTTTTGCAATACGGTTAATTTTATCCATATCACAAAAGGCACCTCCAAAATGTACTGGAAGTATTGCTTTCGTTCTTTCAGTGATGGCATCTTCAATCAAATCGGGATTTATTGTTAAATTTTCCGGCTTTATATCCACGTAAACTGGTATAGCCATAGAATTTAACACACAGGAAGAAGAAGCAACAAATGTATATGGAGTTGTGATAACCTCATCTCCTGGCTTGAGCCCTGCAACTTTACAGGCTATATCGAGAGCTACAGTACCGTTACTCACAGCAATGGCATTGTCAGCGTGCTGCATCTGCTTGAAAGTATCTTCCAGCTCAACAACTTTTGACCTTCCAGAACCGATATTCCCGGCAGCTGGATCGTATTCATAGGCAAACATCCACCATTTACCACTTTTTACAACATCAGAAACAGCATTAATATCTTTTTGATCGACCTGGGGCCAAACAGGATAATTCTTTGTCCTTATCGGCACTCCACCACTAATAGCTAATTTCCCCATTTCATATCCTCCTATAAAAAGTCAACCATAAGCTTTCTTACAAGCCTATAGATGCTGGAATCCTCCAGCCTTACTGGATCCTCCAGCCTTACTGGATCCTCCAGCCTTACTGGATCCTCCAGCCTTATCGGCACTGACTGCTGCCGATTGCATTTCACTATATTTCTTCGAGAAAGCCATCTTCACTCCTACTTGTTATTATCATGTTTGAAAAAATCATCTATTAATAGGGTTTTAGTAAACGCATAAACAGCAGCTCCAATCAGAGCTGTATGTTTCGGATCAATTCTAGAAAATCGAATTGTATTTTTCTCAATTCTTTTCATTTTCGAACGCTTCATTACTTTCTCAATAACTTTATCTTGAAAAACCTGACCCATCTCAGTAATTTTCCCACCTATGAAGACAGCATCTGGATTAAATAAATGAATAGCATTCAAAATACCAATAGACTGAAACTCACAAAATTGATCAAAAATATTGATTGCACGCAAATCACCCTTTCTAAGTAAAGAAGTAACATCTTCTAGAGAGAGCTTGTCACAACCAAATTCAGCTTCCAGACGAGAAGTCAGACTATTTACTTTACTGTACGTCTCCCAACATCCCCTATTGCCGCAATAACACTCTTCCCCATTAATATCTATGGACATATGTCCAATCTCACCAAACAATCCATCTGCTCCCTCAACAAGAGTTTTATTTCCAATAAATCCTCCACCGATCCCTTCTGTATAATAGAGAAAAATGAAACTATTAAGCTTCCTTCCATCTCCTTTTTTCAATTCTCCAAAAGCGCAAGCATTACTCTCTTCTATGATAAATACTGGATAATCAAATGCTTCTTCCAACATATTTTTAAAATCAACACCATCCCATTTGAAAAAGTAATCAAATACTTTATCCTGTCTTTTCCTATCCACATAACCATGTACAGACACACCTATTGCAAGAATCTTTTTAGTACAACTTACTTCTCCACTGATTTGAGAAACTCCCTCAATAATCATTCTTGCAACTATTCTTGGTGTTGAATCTGTGCATTGAAATGATATTATTTTTAGTATTTTCCCTTCCAGATTAAGAAGACCGATATCAACAGAATTTAAATTGAACTGGATACCAATTAGCAATGATTTTTCTGTATCTGTAGAATACTCAACGGGAGGCCTGCCTCCTTTTGATTTACCAACTTCAAGCTTTTTTATAAGGTTTATATATAGAAGATCATCAATACTGCTAGTGACAGCAGGAATGCTTAATCCTATATCTCTGGAAATCTCACTAATAGTCGCAATTTGATTGCTGTCAATTTTTTCAAAAGTTAATAACCGGTTTTTACTCTTAATTTCAGCAGTTGTAAGTGTGCGTTGCATGAACCCTCCTTTTTAAAGGACTTTTTAATAGTATGTTATTATTAATTCGTTGTCAATCTTCTTTTATTATTTTTTTTGTATTAGCGTTATTCAGGAGACGTTATTCAGGAAGCCCTACCACTACAGCGCAAGATTAGTGTTATTTTACCAAATAACTTGGGTGTATTATAACCACGATACAAATGAACTGACCTTTTTCTATAGATTATTTAACGAGTGTACTCAATTATAAGCAGAAAGATGGATTCATC
>JABMQR010000263.1 GCA_013202335.1 Bacteroidota bacterium | reverse complement strand
TTCAGGATCAAGCGGTCCGGCAAGGTCCTTAATAAAAAAGAGTTTTCCCGGATACTGCGTCATAATACTTGAAGGTACCCACATGTCAGGACCGTATTTCAACGTTGCCCATAAAGCCATGCTTTGGTACATCATGTTTCTGGCCGGGAGATATCCATCTACTCCCCCTATCGTATAATCTGCCTGCAGAAAGATTCCCGGGCCTATAGTATTTGCCCTTGCAGGCACAGAGGTTATTTTACCTTTGAAACTTGTTATAGAGTTCTGGATTATGGTCATAGGATGAAGTTTTGCAGCCATCCTGTGGGTAGCCTGTTTCCATTCATCCATAGATTTGTAATCTGCAGCAAAGTGCGGTTCCCAGAAGGCAATGTGAAATATCCACCCAATACCGTAAATCAGTAAAAATTTTGCATTCTTACTCTTCAAATCCGCGATCATCTCCGGATAGCGGGGAAGCTCATCTTTTGTGGCAAAATGACGCTGCGTTTCAGGAACAGTAAGATTTCCCAGCCGCCCGTAGAAAGCATTTTCCATTGCATTCCTGAATGCACCGGGGTTAGATGAGGGGAGTGTGTCTCCTTCAGAATCTGACCACTCATCCATATTGAAACCATGAACATGGCTGCAGTCTACATTCCAGGAGGTAAGAAATTCTGCCGCCCAGCGGTACATACCCATAGGTCCTGCTGAGAGAATGACAATAATATCACGTCCCTCGTCCCGTGCAAGCTTAATCTGCAGAGCAATATCATGACCCATAAGTGTATTGAAATCTTCAAGTGTATCGGCCTGAACGGGTTTGAAATCTTTATGCCACCAGGGTTCTTTCTCAAAAACCTCTTCAGGACGTCTGCTGCAGCAGTTATCGAGTTTTGCAAGATCGAGTTCTTTTGGGTAAAACCCATCAAAAAGTGATCCATCCAGAGTGGATAGAAGGTCTATCTGTTTCATAATCTACTCCCTATTTTTTGCCGCTTGATGCATTACTGATCGTTACTGCAGCAATTATGATAATACCAATTACGATACCCCGCAGATAGGGATTTACATTCATAATAACCAGAGCATTTCCCACCAGTCCAATAAGTAGGACCCCAAGAAAAATATTGACCGCACTTCCTTTTCCACCTGTCAGAATAACTCCACCAACAATTATGGCTGCCAGAGCATCCAGGGAATAGGGTTCTCCGGTAGTTGCCAGCGCAGAACCTACACGGGAGATCAGAATCAGAGCAGCAAGGCCATTTAGTAACCCAACAATAACATACGCTTTTAGGGTTACTCGTTTGGTATTAATACCTGAAACAAAGGCAGCCTTCTTGTTTCCACCAAGGGCATAGAGAAATCTGCCGTAACGCGTATATTTCAATATTATATGGGCAAGAATTACGACACCCAGAAAAAAGAATATCGCAACAGGAATAACTCCGAACACACGACCCCTTCCAAGAGTTTCAAATCGGCCAAATAGCATATAGGAGGCTCCGCCGCTTATCAACAGGGCAACACCTTTGTAGATGGTGCTGAATCCGAGAGTTATTATAAAGGAAGTAACACCCGATTTTATGACAATGATTCCATTTATAAGACCAAGCAGAGCTCCTACCGCAAAGGAAGCAACTATCGCCATAGGAATAGCCCATGATGCCAGCCATGCATTTGCTTCACCAGGAGCAATTCCTCCGACTTTCTCAATAATCATGGCAAGGATGATGCCGATAAGTGATACCTGGGCACCAACAGAGATATCGATATCACCGGAGACTAAGAGCATCCCGACTCCGCAGGCTATAATACCCAGTACTGATACCTGCTGGAAAATGTTGATGATGTTTGAGATCCTCATAAACCTGGGGTTAACAGATGTGGCAATAATGCACAAAATAACGATAAGAATAATCAGCAGAAGTGACTGATTCATACTTTTCTTGTTCTTTGCATCCTTAGTAAACAGTGCAGCAATTTTCTCCCTCATAGCATTCCCTCTTATTCAACGCCCATAGATAGACGCAGGATATTTTCCTCGGTGATCTGATCTCCTTCAAGAATCTCAGCTAGTTTTCCATACCGCATAACACCAACCCTATCGCAGATAGAGATTAATTCCAGAGTATCAGATGATATAACAATGATAATCTTCCCCTGTTTGGCGAGATCGTTCATAAGCTGGTAGATTTCACTTTTACTACCAACATCAATTCCCACCGTAGGTTCATCAAAAATCAAAATTTCCGACTCAGCGTACAACCATTTTGCAAGAACAACTTTCTGTTGATTTCCGCCGCTCAGGTTAATTACCAACTGTTTTATTGACGGTGTTTTTACTGATAGCTGATCCGATATACCTGTCGTATTCTTGCGTTCTTTAGGTAAATCCATAAAAAATCTTTTCAATTTTGTAAGGAGAACAGTTCCTATATTCTCATAAATTGGTCGAACAAGAAAAAGACCGTCGTCCTTCCTATCCTCTGTGAGATATCCAATACCTTTTTTAATTGCATCCGACGGACTGCTGGGGGTTATCTCTTCCCCAAAAAAGATAAGCTTGCCGGACTCTTTTTTATCCAGTCCAAAGATCATTCGTGCAAGTTCAGTCCTTCCTGCTCCGACAAGACCGCCCAGTCCAAAAACCTCACCCTCTCTCACACTGAAAGAGACATGATCTACCACATCCCCGCGGGAGTAGTCGATAATATCGAGTGTCTTTGACTCCGGTTTGAATGTGTTTTCCCGGGTGTGCTGATTTAAAGAACTGTTGGATTTTCCAATCATCTTCTGAACGATAGAGGCCATCTCTGTTTTTCGAACCTCAGAGGTGTCAACTTTAAGACCATCCTTAAAAATAGTCACCCGATCGCAAATTTCAAAAATCTCACTCAAATGATGCGAAATATAGATGACACTCAGCCCCTTCTGGGTAGATTTTCTCACTATATCAAATAGAATTCCCCTGCCTTTTTTATCAAGGGAAGCTGTAGGCTCGTCTAAAATAAGTATTTTTGCCTGTCGGGAAAAAGCCTTTGCAATGCTCACAAGTTTTTTTTCAACAAATGTAAGATCTGAAAGCTTTTTATCAGAGGGAATGTCAATTTCCAGCTGATTCAGTAAAGCATTAGCAGATTCAACACAGGTTGGGAGATTCACAAATCCAAACCGGGTTTTCGGCAGATCATACAGAAAAATATTCTCAGCAACAGAGAGTTCCTCCACCAATTGATTTTCCTGGTGTACTGTCTGAATGCCAAGCTCAATTGAGACTGAGGGGTCTAAATGGCTATAGACTGATCCACCAATTTCAATCTCTCCTTTATCCGGAGATAATGATCCGGCGAGTATCTCGATAAATGTCGATTTTCCAGCTCCGTTCTGTCCTACAAGAGCCTGAATTTCACCATGACGAAGCTCAAAATCCACATCATCCAGTGCCTGAACCCCTGGATATCCTTTATAAACGCCTCTGGCTTGAAGTATGATATCCTGTTCCAATACCGCAACTCCTTTTAATCAGAAGGGTCCCGCAAATGGAGACCCTTCTGAGATATGAAATTTAAACTTGCAAAAATTACATACGTAGTTCTGGTTTGTAATTTCCTGTCTTAACAAATTCTTCAACAACTGGTAACCAGCTATTATCTACGTCCCAAGGTATCAGATCTGATTCCCATGTCTCCTGGTTAACCCAGATTACTGGTGAATAAGTTTTTTTCTGATATGTTTCGCCCTTCAGGTAAGAGATAAGGTTAAGCGCACAGATCATACCGTGTACTGCAGGTGACTGGCTGAGAACATAGTCGATGTTACCTTTTTTCAGGTTCTCTACATCCATGGGTCCGCCGTTTACAGATATAATAGTTACATCTTCTCTGGGAACATTTTCTTCTTTCAGCCCCTGAACGATACCTTCTGTAATTTCCTGACATGAACCAATTGCTACGTTGAATTCAAGACCTGACTGTACAAGAGCTTTTGTAATATCAAGTGATGGAGCTGTTGCATACTGTCCATCCTGAACATCGGTAGCCAGTTTCATACCGGCAAGTTTGCCAACTTCTTCAGTTAATCCGCTGATTCCCAACATAACAGGAGGAGTTCCCAGGAATCCCTGAAGGTTAATTATTGAGAGATCGCCGTCAACATCATTTCTGATATTCTGTGCAATATATTTGTAGATTTCATTCCAGTTAAAGTCTATGTCTGCAAAGGGTTTTCCTTTCCCTTCTGCAACACCGCTCTCTGTTACCTGAATTGGAATTCCGGCTTCATTTGCCAGTCTACAGGAGTATTCTGCACTTTCCGGACTTGCTGATGTTACATTGATACCGTCAACACCCAAAGTAATCAGGTTCTGTACCGCAGTATTCTCTTCAGCGGGATTGTAGTTATGATGCAGTCTGGTTGTCTTCACACCTTCAGATTCCGCAACAAGTTCAAATCCCTGAACAAAAGCTGCAAACCAGCCAATTTCGTAAGGAATGACATACCCTACAGTAAGTTTCTTCTCTGCTTCAGCTTCTGCTGCTGCAAACACTGATGTTCCTACCATCATCAAGCATACTAAAAGCAATAGAATTTTTTTCACAATACACACCTCCATGCAAGTTTTTTAGAAAAAAGAACGTGATTACTCACGCTCCTGTATTTCATTGTAAGTCGATGACTGCTCTTTGTCAATTTATTTGTTTTTTTAAATTGGTTGTTGTTGTATATGTAAAATATGTTATTATATGCTGTCGTTTCAAAATTTGTATGTTACAATAAAGCTCTTGGATAATAAAAGGAGGAGAACTATGCCTGAATTTAAACACTTATTTACACCCATTATGATCGGTAATATGGAAGTTCCTAACAGGATTTGTCATGTCCCAACTGATGTCAGTTCATCAAATGCGGATGGTTCTGTGAGTGACAGAGATATTTATCATCACAGCCTTGTAGCCAAGGGTGGTACCGGATTAATCATTGTCGGTGCCACATCCCCAAATGCTAAAACCGGTCGTTCTACAGTTTCGTGTCTTGTAATAGATGATGATAACTATATTCCCGGTTTTGCCCGGTTGGCTGACAGTATGCACAAGTACGGAGCAAAGTGTGCCGTTCAGCTGCAATACCCCGGAAGACAGGCTTCCCTGCCTCGAGAAGGAAAACTTACCGCTACCGATCAGGCACTTAAACTTCCCTGGTCGCAGAGCAGGACGATTGTATATGCAAATGCGGATGAAGCAAAAAAAACCATGCAGGTATTATCAACGGATGATGTTGTAGCGTTGGTTGATGAGTTTTCAGAGGCAGCCTGGCGGGTAAAACAGGCCGGATTTGATGCCGTTGAGCTTCATGCAGCCCATGGATATCTTATATCCCAGTTCATGAGTCCCTACCTGAACAGAAGGACAGACAGGTTTGGTGGAAGTTTAGAGAACCGAATGCGTTTCCCTCTGGCTCTGATAAGTGCTATTCAGGGAAAATGCGGTGTCGATTTTCCTGTCCTTGTTCGTTACTCAGTTGATGAATGGGTACCCGGAGGTCGGGAGCTGCCTGAATCTGTCCAGGTTGCCAAATTATTTGAGGAGGCGGGAGTTGCCGCCCTGGACCTCAGCCAATGTATTCAAGAGAGTCCGGGTGCCGGTTTTGATCCCATGTACTATCCGGAAGGCTGGACTATGTACGCTTCTGAAGAGATTAAAAAAGCTGTCAGCATTCCCGTAATTAACAGTCATACATTAAGAAACCCGGAATATTGTGAGAAGATTCTGGCTGAAGGCAAAACTGATATGGTTGGACTTGCAAGACAAATACTTGCAGATCCATTCTGGCCAATAAAGGCTAAATACGGAAAAGTTGATTCTATCAGAAAATGTATATCCTGTCTTACCGGCTGCTGGCAGGAATCGATGATGGCAAAAAAAGAGATCGCCTGTGCGATCAATCCGGCTTGTGGAAATGAGGATTTCTATGAGATGAAGCGTACAGAGAAACCGTTGAATCTGGCAGTTGTCGGCGGCGGACCGGCTGGAATGGAAGCTGCGCGTGTTGCTGTGGAACGCGGTCACAAAGCCACCATTTTTGAGAAATCATCCGAACTTGGCGGGGCAATATTGGGCTGCTGCTCAACCCCCGGTAAAGAGATAAAGATGAAATGGTATACGGATTGGATAAGAAATCAGGTCGCAGAACTGGAGATTGAGGTAAAACTCTCCACTGTTCCATCAATTGAGGAGCTAAAATCCTTTGATCTGGTAATTAATGCAACCGGAGCAAAATCTTTCGTTCCTGCAGTAAGCGGCCTGGCTGAGACAGTAATTCCTTTTGAAGAAGTAATGGCCTGTCCGAAAACAGCTTGTGAATATCATCCGCAGGATGGTAGAAAACCGAGGAAACTTGAAGGGTCAAAGGTAATCGTCTGGGGCGATCACTATGCAGCAGCTGATACGGCAGCACATCTTGCCGCTATCGGTAAAGAGGTAACAATTGTAACCGACAGAAATGAGTTCGCCTCAACAGTTGAAGTTATCCACATGTATGTTTTGCGGAAGCGGTTTAACCAGACAGATGCGGAGGCTCTGACTTCCAAACCATTTAAATTTCCGGTTACGGTGATTGAAAAAACACGTATCATCGAAATACACGAAGGAGAAGTTGTTACGCTGAATAAACAGCTTAAGAGAAATACTATCGCCTGTGACAATGTGGTAACCTGCTGGACCGCGCCTAATATCGAAATGCTGAACACCATGAAAGAGGCGGGTCTAACAGTCGTCAATGTGGGAGATGCAGTGGCTCCGAGGAATCTCCATGCTGCAGTTCGTGAGGGCGCTACCGCCGGTCTTCTGTTAGATGAACATCAGCTGGTAAATCCAAACAATACCTGTATTAATGAGGTGCCTATTGATATAGCGGCTCAGCTTTTGCGCTAAAGCCAAATACTGGAATTAATTTTCTATTCATAACATGATCCCGGTCAGATTGACCGGGATCCTTTTTATTGGAGATCTGTCGAACTCCTAGAGTTTCAGAGGCAGTTTTACCGGTTTCCCGGTTTCGATTGAGAGATCTATGGCCATACAAAGCTCATGAGTTTTGAACATTTCATCAATGTTAAGCATAGGCTGCTGATCCTTATCCAGAGCCTCGAGAAAATCATCAACCAGATATTTGAATGGATGATGAGAAACAGCGCCGCTGTCCGGCATAACGGTCTCAAAATTCTGCCAGCCTGTTTGTCCGGGGAAAAGATCCTTAATGAAAAACTTCTCATTCCTGACAGAGCCTTTAGAACCATGAAGTATGAAATTCATATCATAGGGTGATTCAATCGCAAAACTGCAGCTGGTTTTTCCTACCGCTCCATTTGCAAACTTCAACACAGCTGCATAGGTTGGAGGATATCCAAAATCATCCCGATGTCCCCAGGTGCCGTATGCGTGAACTTCCTCAACTTCACCGCAAATATGGCGAATAAGGTCTACCGCATGAATTCCGGCAACCAATGAGGCTGAAGGGCCGCCGCTTTTGTTCTGTCCACCCCATGAAAATCCATTCCACCAGGGTCCCAGTTCGTGACAGTAATCAGCTTCCATATAAAAAAGACTGCCTAACTGCTTTTTTTCTACAAGATTTTTTAGGTTCTGTATAAAGGGATTCCAGCGAAGCACCAGTCCACTTTGGAAAATTACAGAGCTTTCATGCACCTTGTCACGCAATGCACAGAGCTCAGCAAAGTTCATTCCGATCGGTTTTTCACATATAATATGTTTACCGGCTTCTGCCGCAGCAATTGCCGCCTGGTTATGCAGGTGATGAGGACTGGTAATTACAATGATGTCAATTTCATCCATGCTCAGCAGCTCGTCTATGGAAAAGAGCACTTCACAGGTTAGTCCCCATTCAGCAACTCGCTTTTTTGTTTTTTCCTGATCTCTTCCTACTACAGCGGTTACTTCAGCCAGTGGATTTGCATTTAGTGATTTAATATATTCCTTTGCCACATCTCCGATTCCTACTACACCAGCACGATATTTTGCCATCTGTTTCCTCCTGCTACATTCATATTTCTACATAATAGTATCACGGCATTTGTAGGTGTCAAGCTTTCTGATATTGAGTTTTAATCGGTTTACAATAAAACAATTGACCCAAACGCTATCAGAAGATAGAATAAAATTATAAATAATAGAAAATGACAACATGAGAAGGACTTTCTGATTCCATAGTAATATGATATGTTAGGGTTCTATTCAGTGTGAAAACAATAAAAGGATACAAACAATGGGACAGGATAATACAGGTGAAAAAGTACTGTTTGCCGAAGAGCGCAAAAGGAAGCTTGTTGAGTATATTAATAATGTTGGACGCGTAACCGTTCCTGAACTGTGCCAGAATTTTGATGTTTCCAGCGCTACTATCCGTAACGATCTCAGGGATCTTGATGAATCCGGCTTGATAACCAGAACACATGGCGGGGCAATAAAGAAATCCCATACAGGGCATGAACCCATTATTGACAGTAGAATTGCCAAGAACACGCAAAGCAAAGTTTCTGCAGCAAAAGTTGCATTGGAATGTATTGATGATGGAGATACTATTATCCTGGATACCGGAACCACAACGACTGAGCTGGCAAAGCTTCTTGGAAGCAAAAAAAACATTACCGTAGTCACAAATGACCTTAATATTGCTGCAATCCTGGAACGAACGGAGAGTGTCGACACGCTGTTAATCGGTGGACTTTTGCGAAAAGGATTTCACTGTACTATTGATCATGGGGCTTCCCCGCTTCTTGAATCATTATCTGTTGATAAAGCAATGATGGGGGCAAATTCATTCTCTATCGAAAAAGGTGCCAGCACACCCGATCTCTCTCAGGCTGCCTTGAAAAAACAGATGATACGTATTGCCTCAAAAGTTATCATTATTTGTGACCACACCAAGCTGGAAATGAATTCGTTTATGAATTTTGCAACCCCGGATGAAATCGATCTGCTTATAACCGATACCATTTCAGATAAGCTCAGGAAACAGTATGAGGAAGCAGATATTGAAGTACTTACCTTTGAGTAAATTCTGAATCTCAGTTCCAACCTTCGTGATAAGCTGTTTCAAACAGGGTAATAATATTCTCAACCGGTGAAACGGATTGTAAATTATGGCATGGTGCCAGGATATATCCACCTCCATCCCCCAGTATGTTAATATTGTCTATCACTTCCTTTCGAACATCCGCGACGGAACCGAACGGCAGCGTTATCTGATTATCCACTCCACCATAAAAAATAATCTGATTACCAAAATCTCTCTTTAGCCCCTCACGTTCCATTCCGGTACAGCGCCACTGGACAGGATTAAGTACATCCATACCGCAATTAATCAAACCGGGAATCGCATCCCTGACAGCTCCATCACTATGTGTCATTACAAAGATGTTATCCTGGTGCAGCAGGTTCATCATCTTTTTCATTCTAGGGAAAAAGAATTTTTCGATATGTGCAAGCGAATACATTAATGAGCTCTGAGCCCCTAAATCCTCAGCAACCATACCGCATGTCAGTTTCCCGGGAACGGCCTCAAGCGTCCGTTGTATTCTTGTGTGTTCATAAGAAAAAATCTTTTCAAGGATATATTCTGTTAATTCAGGATTTAGAATCAGGTCCATAAAGGCCTGTTCATCACCCCGTAAATATTTATAAAAGTAGAATGGTTCCGAGTGAGGACCCTGTGCAGGATACTCCTCTTTTCCCACCAACTTTTCCGTCATGCCCGAATAATCAAACCAGTCCGGATCAGGCCAGGTATAATGTGCTTCGATCTCTTCAATAGTCTCATACTGAGCCAGAGGATGAAATACACACTCCTCGTACTCCCCTTTTCCATACGGGATACCCTTAAATTTACATCCGAACCAGTCGGTTCCCTGAGCAAGTTTAGGCCCAACATATTCAGGTTCAATTTTAATCAGTTTATCTATGTGGAGTTTTTTATAGACATCCCATATATCATCAAGCCCCAGATGAGCTTTTACCTTCTTTTCTACCTCTACGGTACCCCACCAGTCAACGGGAATTCTGTCAGGCTGTTTCCGGTTTAGCACTGCTTTCCATCGCTCTTTTGGTGTCATGGTTTCTTGTTTCATTCTGCTGTTCTCCATTTGTTGCGTTATCGGTATTCAAGGTGTTCTCAAGTAAAGAAAATTATACCACAAGAATCCAGACAGCTGGTGGAGTATTGATGAGTTAATGGGGGGAATTGTAAAAATCAATGGGAGAGGAAACGGAGGATGAGCTTCAAATACTGTACAGGACACCCATAAAGTAATGATGCACAGGGCAGGGAGTACTGTCTGCCACTGACACATGCCATACAGGATAATGCCAGCCTCGAGAATATCCTGTCTATGTATGAATGAGAGCCAGAAAACTGGGAGTTGTTTGTAATAACACTAACACCTATCACACTGTTTCTACTGTGCAAGTTAGGTTATGTAGACCGGGCGTCCCTGATAGATATTCACTAACGAAAGTACATCATATCAGAGTCAATACCCCATCAAGATACATAGAACCTATCTTTAATAAAGTTGACATTGAAAAGGATATTCTTTACAGAGAAGCTGTCAACATACATGGTAATATGGAAAAGCTTTTTCTTGATGTCTACCAGCCAAATGGAGATACAGAAGATATCCGACCAGCCATTGATTTTGCAAAGAAGGGCTATGTTACAATATCGATAAATTACAGGCTCAGAAATAATCCAATTAAGAATTGGGTGGGAACATTTGTCGATTCCACTGATGATGCGGCGGCAGCCGTAGACTGGCTTGTAAAAAATAGCAAAAAATATAGAGTCGATATACATAATATCGCTATTGGCGGACACTCTGCCGGTGCACTAATATCAACAAATCTAACCTATAAAGATGGAAAAAATGCCGTATGGAATAAAGATAGTATTATTGGGGTAATTAACCTATCTGGAGGTGGTGTGGGACTGGGTACTCCTGACAAAAGTGATCCTCCTTGTCTGTCAATTCATGGAAAACGAGATACAATCCTTGCATACAGCGAAAGCGTGAACCTTACAGAAAAATTAGGTGAAATCGGTATTAAGGCATCATTACATACTTTGGAAAGAGCCGATCACAATCTGTCTCTATTCTATCCCAAAGTACTCGATACGATTACAGAATTCCTCTATAAGATAATTACAGGTAAGGACCCAAAATAGATAGTACAATGAGAAACATGTAAAGAAATCCCGAATGTACTGGATCCCTGAGTAGATGGGGATGCAGTCCCTGCCAAAAACCCTTAACTGTTTACTTGAAATGAGGTAGTTCCTTAATGCTCCGCCGCTGAATCTATTTCTGAATGAACTCAAAAACAATCCTGACCAGCAGGAAGCATCGCAGTATGTAGAAATACTGAAGTCTGAGAGTTCTGAGAATATGAAAGAATTTCTTGCTGATTGATGTGTCCAGCTAGTAGTCTGTAACATCTAAATGTTTACAATAAATAATATTTATGCTATCCTCTAAATAGTGTACTATAGAGGGGGTGTTTGTATGGCTAAAAGAAAG
>JABMQR010000262.1 GCA_013202335.1 Bacteroidota bacterium | reverse complement strand
TGGAATAAGATGCAAAGCATCTTATTCTTAAAAGTATGCATAGCATACTTCGATTTGTCAGAAGTTTTTGAATTTTGATAATTTATTGTATGATAACATATTAACCACTTCTATTCAAAAACTTCATAAGGCAATTTCCTAAAAATCTTCGATTTTTGAAATTGCCTCAATTTACTTTTACGGATTCACTTACCGGGATTTAACTGATTCACCCACAACAACCTCAGGCTGCAGAACAAATTGTTTTAACACATTACCCCCTGCACCCTCTTTTAAAATATCAATACAGAGCTTTGCCATATTTTTAAGCGGAACACGCACTGTGGTAAGATTTATTGATTTTACAGTCGGGACTTCAATATCATCAAACCCCGTTACAGAGACATCTTCCGGCACGTTAATACCACATTCATTCAACCCCTGCACAATACCCAGAGCCATTAAATCACTAACCGCAATAAAAGCTTCCGGAAGCGGCGAGTTCTTTACATACTCCTTAATCATCTTATAACCGTCATCGAAGGTGTAGTTCCGGCCGCATTCAACATAGTTTTCATCAAGATAGGTAATATTTGCCTCATTGAGGGCACGCAAAAACCCTTGATACTTTATTTCTGAGTAGTAGTGATTTTTAGGACCGCCCATAAAAACAAACTCTTTGAGTCCGCTATCCAATAGAAATTTGGTTATTTTGTACTGCCCCTCTTCAAAATCAGGAACAACAAAACTGGACTTAATCCCCGGAAAGCTCATATTTGCAAAGAGAAAGGGTACCTTTTTTTTCCTGGCTGATTTTATGAGATCCAGATAGAACCCCTCATTTCTGTAGTTATGGGGAACGATGATTAATGCATCAACATTTTTCCCAATAAATTTATCAACAATTTTCTTCTCCTCTTCTATGTCTCCTGAAGTATTTCCCAGGAGGAGAAAAAAGTTATTTTCATAGGCATATTGATTGAGATAGGTAATAAAATTTGCGGTATACACATTCGCAATATCAGGAACAATTAATCCAATAAAATTTGTTTTTTTGCTGAGCAGCCCCTGCGCAAGTGAATTAGGAACATAGCCCATCTCCTCTGCGACTCTCTTTATGTTCTTCTTTGTCTCCTCATTTACACCGCTCTTATTATTCAGCGCATACGAGACAGCTGCAATTGATACTCCCGCTTTTTTAGCGACATCTTTTATGGTTACCATAGGTTCCTCTTCCTTCTTAATAAACGCCATAAGACTCTGCAGTCTCATACATTGCAAGAGCATTTTCAGGAGGAATAGCATTTATCAGTGTATTACAGGTACTTAAAATAAAGCCGCCGCCGGGTGCTGCGATATCAATTGTCTCCTTCACCACCCGCTCAACCTCTTCAGGTGAAGCGAAAGTCATTACCTGATCAAGATCAATATTACCAATCAGGCAGAGGTCTTTCCCATACCTTCTTTTTACTTCACGTATATCCATACCTGCTGAAGGTTGTATGGATTGAATTCCAGCAAATCCACACTCTACAATGATATCCAGAGCATCCATGAGATATCCGTCAGAATGGAAAATGACCGGAACGTTCTTGTGTGTTTTTATCTCCTGAACAGCAATTTTATAGAACGGATAGACAATTTCATGCATGATATGAGGAGGCAGGAAAAGGCCGGAGTTAAATGCAATATCATCAGCAACCAGAACAGCATGTGCACCATTATCAATAAACAGCTTTGCTTTTGCTATTTCATGCTCCATGATTTTCTCACCAAGAATTCTCATCTCAGCAGTGTTCGTCATGGTGTAGACCATATAATCTTCCATTTCGAACATCTCATCCAGCATGCTGACCGGACCGCCAATCTGTCCCATTACATAGAGATCGGTTGTTTCCCGGTATTTTTTTATTAATGCACCGGACACTTTTTTACTATCCGGAACAGGATATTTTTCCGCATCTTCAATGTTATCCAGAGGAGGCTTCGTAATATGCCTACTCACACCATTAGTGGCAAATTCATAGCCATAAATACTTCTATACAAGGTATTTCCATTTCCATCTTTGCCAATCTCATCTGCCGGCCAGTCCCCTGCATTAATAAAGTCCATATGCAGCAACTCCCGTATCTTTTTATCCCTGGTATAATGCTGGTAGTCGAGAGGATAATCGGAACCCAGTAGTTTATTTGCAATTAAACCTTCAATACAGATCTCCCCTTTGGGAACTTTATCTGCTTCCTGATGATTGATAGCTGCTGTCATTCTTTCAACTTTTGTCATATTTACCACCTGTTTTTTTTGCCTCTTCTATCATAGCTTCAATATTCTCTTCCGGAGTTTCCCTGCCTACCTGGTCTCCCGTTCCAATTATAAGTCTTGGAGAACCGTTAAAGGCCTCTTTTATCTCCTGAACTTCACGAATAACATCCGTAACCCCACCCCTTATCAGGGTCTCAACAGTATGTACATTGCCGTTCATGGTAACTTTATCATCTAAGAGTAGGCGAACCTGCTTCAACCCTGCAAGTCCATCAACATCGCCACCTGGTCCTCTCTCAAAAGGACAGACACAGTCAATCCCGATCTCAGCAAAATCTTTTACCGTCTCCATCGATCTGCCGTGAAAGTGAATGTGAAGAAGTTTCCCCTGTTTATGAATTTCCCTGGCCATAGCCTCAATATACGGTTTGTCCCATTGTCTCCACATATTCGGCCCGATTAAGGAATTACAGGAATAGGAACAGCCTATAACGAATGATTCAAATTCAGTATGTTTGCAGACTTCACGAACAAACCGCTTTTGGTAATTTATAAACCTCTCTCTGATTCCTTCAATTTTCTTAACATCTCCCATTGCAAACATCATTACCGCATCTTCAAACCCCATCATCTCAGCCAGAAAATCAAAAAACGGAGTACCCATCCACATTTCAAGAAGGTAATCTTCTCCTACACCTTTATGCGCTTTATTAACCTGGCTAAAATCAAACTCATTTTTGTGTGACAGCTCCATTTCCAAGGCCGGTTCTAAATCATTAGTCTCTTTAACAACGTGCTGCTTAACCCACGATGGTTCGTTTTCATCAAAGATTTTCGATTTCTCAAAAGGGGTACCTTTAAACCGCATCTTGGTTGTTTCGAGATATTGGGATCCTTCAGTCTTCTTTAAAGAGATCTCCTTCTCCAAATCAGGATTATGTACCTGCGGGAATGCAGCTCCCCACCCTTCGGTCTTATGCATCGTAAAGATTTGCTGTAGTGATTTCCAGAATGGAATTTCACGTTCAAATTCCATCATGCTCACACCCAGGACTTTTGCCGGATAGAGGTACCAGAACTCCGGTGCTACAGGATATCTATCAGAGATTATACCCTTATAGGCATTCAGCATGCGTTGTTTAGGTGTATACACCTGTCCTCTCCCTCAAAATCATATATTACTTAAAGCTTTAAGCTTATATGCAATATTGTAAACCATTTTTAATAATTATCAACAGTTATTATTACTTAATTTTACTTAAACCTTTAATATGGAATTTTACACAGAAAAGTAATGCCACATGATTAGTAGGTACAGTTTTTGGCAGCCCGGGAATAAGCCGTTAACAGCTTCGGATCAGCAGTAAAAAAATGATCAGAAGGCGTAAGAATGAATCCCCCGTTTTCCCCGGCAGCTTTAAAACACCGAATAACCTCTTTTTCCACTTCAGCCTCCGTAGCCTTTGTGAAAAAATAACCTTGATCAAATCCACCGATAAGACAAACTCTATCCCCGATACGCTTTTTTGCTTCGGCCAAATCGACATCCCCTCCCATCCCCGGGGGAGTAAAAGTCTCCATAGCCGAAACTCCCATCTCAGCAATATCTTCCAGAATAGGCATCATCCCTCCACACGTATGGTAGGTGACCCGAATTCCCTGTTCTCTAACTTTTTCTACTATAGGCGTGTCGTAAGGAGCTGCAAATTCTCTGAAAATTGCCGGTGAGATAACCGTTGTAGAGGCATCTCCACCACCCAGTTCAACAAGATCATAGCCGCTGTCTCTAAGTGAATCGACATAGGTGAGTTTCCGTTTTTGCAAAATTGAGAGCAAAGTTTTTACCCAAGCCGGATCATCAAATGTTTTATAGATAAGTTTCTCAATCCCAAACAAACAGGCTGCATCCTGCCAGCATCCAGGCTGCCCATTGATTTCAAATCCTGGAATCATACCCCTTATTATTGCAGAGTCTCCAGCTGTTGACGCAGCAGAACGCACTTTCTCAGCATCACAGGTCTGGGATGGTGCATATTGAGCAATGAGATCAATATCTTTGGGCTCTTTTATAAGAGGTTCACTTATCCATGAAGTATATTCATTACTTTCCAGGATCATGGTTAAATCTTTTATCGGTGTACTGATTGTATACCTAACTCCGGTACGTCCGGATTGTGAAACAGATTCAGACTGAAGTTTCCATTCCCCGGTCTCAATAAATGGCTGATACAAATTTTCTATCGGAGAAACCTTCTCCCCAACACCGACACCGGCACCCACCCCATTAAGCGCCCGCAGGGGATTTAACCAGATAGTTTTATCCAGCTGAAATTTATCGAAAAACTCAGATTCCGAAATCCCGTCAACGCAGGAATCAAGAAAGAATGGGATTATTTCGTGTGTGGTGCAGGGAAGTCGATCGGGAACCCCCATATCGAGGGCAGTAAGCATTCTTGTCTTAGTCTCCATTTATACCCCTTCGTTAAAGTCGCAGGAAATAATTACTGAGTTGTGCGCTACCCGCTGTTTGGAAATAATACCCAAAAGCATCGCAGCCGCCTCTTTACCCATTTCATATGCAGGAAAAACAGTCCCTGGATGATGGTGAGGGGTATCAGACTGCAGCATATCCGGAAACTGTTTCATAGAGAGAACTGTCGACTGTTGACACAAAGGATGATAAGTCAACTGATTTGCCATACTGTTCGATGGAACGATTATTGCATCAAAAGGCTTACTTTGATTAATAATAGATATAATTTCTGATGAAGATTCAATAGAAATAAAATCTTCATTCAACCGTGAATTCTTATTCTCCTCACAGGCCATCTGAAATCCACTTTCATACTGCTCACACCAGAGCGGCCAATCCTGGTCTTTGACAAAAAGAACCCGCTTAGCATCTCTCCTGAGAACCCATGAAGCGGCCTGATACCCGGCCCCCAGACCATCAGCATCAATCAAAAATGATTGCATTTCTCCATCATGACGACCTATATAGACGGTAGGAAGATGGTTTAAAAACTCTGTACCGGCAGATGTGACCGCAATCAATTTCTCCCGAAAAACTGAAATAATTCCCTGTAAAGAATCAGTATCTGCCTGAGTAAGTTTTTCCGGATGCGGTGATAAACATAATTCATAGTTTGTACCGGCAAGCTGATTCATTATTCCCCGGATAATTTCTTGCCTGCAGACCGCTGAATCATTTGATAATTGCGTTTGATCAATTTCCAGCCGTATACGCCGAACTTGGTCCAAAAATAGTTCAGGAGCCACCTTCTGTGGACGATAGCCCAACTCTTCAGCTGTATTAAGAACTTTCGCTTTCACTGATTCACTGAGTTTCTTTTTCCCGGAAAGTACATACGAGACCGTACTTTTTGATACGCCGGCTTTTTTAGCAATAATATCCATTGTAATGTTTTTTTTCATTCCACTGCCCCTGAATAATTATTTAAGAATATTAGTATTCAATTCCATTGTCAACCTATTGTCACATTTTGTTTTACATGTTATTTTTATTTATCTACTTTTGGTGAACTTGTTCACTTAATTACAAAAGAAGGTCCGCATGAAAAAAATAAGACCACTGCTCCTCCTGGAACCCCATGAAATGGAAACACTTCATGAACGTACACTGGATATCCTGGCTGAAACAGGATTGTACATTGATCATGACGGCTTCCTGCATAAACTTGAAGCGGTCGGAGCTGAAATTGATTATACCCACCGTACCGCAAAATTCCCCCGGAAACTTGTTCACGATGCAGTCAAAAAAACCTCGGGAAAAAAAGCGCTTCTTCACCATAATCCAGCGCAGGAAGTATTACTGGAGCGCCCGGTAAAACCACTCATGTTTAACTTTGGCGGCACCGCCCTATACGTAAACGGATCTGACAGGAAAAGCACACGTATTGCCAAATATGCTGATTTAGAACGAATGGTTAGATTTGGCAACGGGCATCCCCGCATCTTATCCGTCGGCGGCCCGCCTGTTCAAATGGCGTACGATGAGAATGAAAATGAAATTTCCGCCAATCAGCGACTGCTGGCAGGAATGACCTATTTAGCAAAACACTGCGCTAAACCGGGTGTAGCTGAAATCGACTCCCGTCGGGATGTACTCTACGCTGAAAAACTGAATGAAATAATTGGAAATAATCAAAAAAAGGACTCTTTTCTGTGTGTAAGATGCACAATTTCTCCTTTGAAAATTGGATTCGAAACAGCAGATGTCCTCTATACACTGGCAGAAAGAAAGATGCCCCTGGGTCTGGCACCGATGCCTTTGGCAGGTGCTACAGCACCGGTTACCATAGCTTCAGCTCTACTCATCGCTAACGCAGAAATCCTCGGGATGATCACTGCCCTCGATGCAGTTGCCTGCGAAAGTGCGCAGGAACATATTATGTTAAGCGGTATTTTAGATATGAGAAACGGAGGCGCGAATTTTTCCACCCCTGATGCAGTTTTGCAGGACGTTGGCATGGCTCAGCTTTACAGCACCTACTATGACATTCCACTACTCGCACCTACCGATTATATAGATGCTTCCTACCCCTCTTATCAAAGTGGATACGAAAGAGCAATGAAGGTAGCGGTGACAACCTTAGCAAACTGCGTATATCCTTCTGTCGGACAACTGGGTGCAGGTTTAATCTGCTCTCCGACACAGGCATGCCTGGATATGGAAGCCTTTGACTGGGCAGCTCACTTTCTGAAAGGGATAGAAGTAACAGAAGAGTCTCTTTGTGTTGATTTAATAAAAGAACGTGGTATCGGCGGTCACTTTCTTGACGCAGACCATACCTTCGATAATTTCAGATCGGAATTATTTATTCCTAAAACTTCAAACATAGGTCAGGGTGAAATAAAAACTCTGGTCGATCTGGCAGAAGAAGAAGCAGAAAAAATTATTACTGAAACCCCACTATATAGCAGAGATTCGGCAGTATGCCGTGAAATCGACACATTATATGCATGTGAACTAAAAGAAAGAAATTTGTAAGGAGCGGTACTATGTATAATTTACCAGGACCTAAATCGAAAGAGTTATGGGATAAGGATATTGAATTTGTTATCTCCGGAAGATCAAACATCGCTGACAGTCTGCCTTTAGTATTTGACAGAGGAGAAGGTGTATACATTTATGATGTAGACGGCAATAAATACCTCGACTTCTCAGCAGGAATACTTACCTCATCAACCGGCCACTGCCATCCAAAACTCGTAAGTAAACTGAAAGAGCAGGCCGAAAAGCTTTGGCATGTATACGCATTCCCAACACCGGAAAGGGCCGAACTCTGTCAAAAATTGACAGAACATATGCCGAAAGATATCGATACTTTTGCTTTTTACTGCGAAGGATCAATAACTGTTGAAGCTGCATTACGCGCAGCAAGCAGCTATAACAAACGCTGGTTCTATGCAGCAATGACACACGCTTACCATGGAAGAACCCTATTAACCAGAAGCCTGGGATCCTACCTGCTGCCAAAAGAGTTTGGTCCGGCAGTAAATGTAACACGCCTGCACTATCCCGACTGCTACCGCTGCCCAATGAAACTGAAACATCCGGAGTGCGGACTTGCCTGTATAGAGGCATCATTTGACCTGATTCAGGGAAGCGGAACAGAGGAAATTTCTGCAGTAATTTTTGAACCGATCGCAGGAGCGGGGGGAATCATCGTCCCACCCCCAGGTGCATGGAAACGGCTTGCGGAAATCTGCAGAGAAAAAGACATACTGATAATTTCAGATGAAGTATTAACCGGAGTTGGACGGACTGGAAAATTTTTAGCTATTGAGCATTTTGATGTAGAACCGGATATAACAACTTTCGGAAAAGGGCTGGGAAGTGGTTTCCCCGTCATGGTTGTCGGCGGGAAAAAAGAGATCATGTCCGCATACCCCTACGGAGCAGCAGGAGGCGGCGGGTCCAGTACCAGCTTCGGTGGAAATCCATTATCAGTTGCCGCAGCGATGGGAACTATGGAAGTTATGGAAGATGAACAGCTAATCCACAATGCGGCGGAAAGAGGAAAAGAAATTGAAGAGAGAATCTCTTCCTGGCCTGAAAAATACAAATCTGTTGGTGATGTACGGGGAAAGGGTCTGCTTTGGGGAATTGAACTGGTAAAAGACAAGATTACCAAAGAGGTTGATAATGAAGCATGGAACAGGGTGTATCTCTATTGTATGAAACATGGGCTTCGCCTTGTCCCCAACAGGATTTGTCCGCCATTAACCATAACTTCAGACCAAATGCATACATCGCTTGATATTTTGGAAGAGGGACTAAAAAAGGAGTGTCAATAAAAGTAAATTAAGTTGTTTCCCGTTCAATCAGTTGCGTAGGCAGCAGTAGATGGCTTGGGCGTATTCTTTTTTTTGAAATTACTTCAACAAGAAGATCAGCAGCAACGGTACCTAATGTTATCGATGAATAATCAATGGTTGTAATTCCAGGTTTATAAAGATAACCAACCGGGGTTCCGCCCATACTCATCACAGCCATTTTTTTAGGTATACGGATTCTGGCTTCGTGCAATTTATCCAGAACACCCTTTGCAACAGTTTCATTGGTGGTGACAATGGCTGTACATTCCGGAAATGTATGTAATATTTTTTCGGTCTCCTGGTAACCAGCTTCTGAGGTAACGTGTTGTTCTGAATAGTTTTTTTCGAACCAGGGGACCTGACTCTCATGATGGGCGAGCTTGAAGCCCCTTTTATATTGATTGCTATGCATATAATCGCCGGGGCTGTTGATATAGCAGATGTTGCTATGACCTTTTGCTATCAAATAGTGTGACACCTGATAAGCAGCCCCTACTACATCAATATCAACAGAGAATACGTCTTCCTGTATTTCCGGTGTACCTATAACAACAAAGGGGATTTTTGATGCATTTAATTTGTCAATCAATGAGTGGTCAGAAAGAGGATTTATAAGAATCACCCCGGATATTCCTGTAAAATCATCTCTCAAACTTGTCGGAGAATTAGCGGAGAGTGTATTTAATACGAGATGATATCCTGTGTTTTCACAGGTTTTGACAATACCATCAAGCACTTGAATAAAAAAAAGATCTTCAGATAATCCTGAATGAGATAATGAGATGCAGCATTCTATTAATTTTTTTTTTGGAGTTGCCATATTTGTTGATCCTTATGTAATGGTAGGGAAAAGAGTGCCGGCAGTCAATAGTTTTATGAAGTGACCCGAAGCAGGTGGGATTGTAACAGTTGGTAATACATGGTTGATAAGGAGAAATTAAATGACAGGAAAACAGAGAATGGAAATGGCACTTCGGTTTGAACAACCTGACAGACCTCCCCACTTTGAGGTCATGTTCGAGCTTGAAGACTTAGCTTTTGGAAAACACTTTCCAGATCCCGCACTTTGGAATTCCATGAGCGCTCCGGAAAAAAAAATCGCAATTAATGAATGTATGGAAATTTACCGCTTAATTGTTGAACAGTACAAATGGGATGCGCTGTGCGTGTATTGGCCCTGGTCTGATCCTGAAGGCATCATAGCTGCTAAAAAGGAGTTCGGTGACGAAATTCTTATTGGCGGGATGTGCGGAAATGGAGTGTGGTCAATAGAAAATGTAACTGACTGGACTACCTTTGCCATTAATTTACTGGAAAATCCTGCTGAACTCCATGCACATGCTGAAACCCTGTGCAGCAAGGCAATAGAAACAATCGACCAGCTGGCTGCTGCAGGTGCCGATTTTATTTACATGCCGAATGATATAGCGTTCAACGCTAATCCCTTTATCTCTCCCGCTCATTTTGCAGAATTTATTGCTCCCTACTGGAAAAGACAGGTTGATCATGTGAAGGAGCTTGGAATGTATGCATTTATCCATACTGATGGTATGATAATGCCGGTTTTAGATCAATTAATTGACCTTGGAGCACATTGCTTACAATCTATTGACCCCATGGCAGGAGTTGATATCGCAGAAGTTAAAAAGCAAACATACGGAAAGCTTGCAATAATGGGAAATGTGCAGTGCAGCTTAATGCAGGATGGTCCGGATGAAGCCATCCGAGATTCAGCTCTCTATGCTCTGGAGCATGGTGCTCCGGGTGGGGGGTATATTTTCAGCACCTCAAATTCACTTTTTCCGGGACTTCCGCTTTCAAATTATGAGTACATGCTGAGCGTCTTCAGAAAGTTTAATGAAACATGAGCCAATTTCACCATTAATAAATGGCTTTAGAAGGTTTTTGATATAAATTATCTTCACCCTACACTCTGGTTACTGTGAATTTCCCATTCCGCCACTCGCTCGGTGTCTTGCCAAATCTTTTCCGGAACGTGCGGCTGAAATATCTTGAATCCCGGTAACCACAGAAAAAGGCCACTTCCTTAATACTTGCAGGCGAAGTTGACAACAGCCTGCAGGCTTTTTCAAATCGATTTATCTCAATATATTCCTTTACTGACATCCGATAAAGTGCATGGAACGCTTTGTATACTGTTGCCCTATTCACTTTAAGCTGATCAGAAATTTCATCGACTGAGGGTACGGAGAGATGAAAACTGTCAATTAGTCTCTTAACAGCAGTGCCTAACGGTTCAGAAGTTGACGGAGTTAATGAGCGAACTTGTGCACCCAAAAGATCAATAAGACGAACAGCTGCATGACAGGGGTATAGGGATGAATATTGACCCTGCTTAAAAGTCCACACAATATCATCAATACTTTGAGTCAATTCCGGAATATCCTGCAGAACCAGATGAGGGTTTCTCCTGGATAAACCAGCCTCACGGTAAATCCAGGACAGCTCATCACCATCGATAGACATCCAGGTATATCGCCAGGGTCTATCGGGAAAATCCCAGTACCGAATACGCTGACCCGGCCAAAAAAGGAAGACTTCTCCACTTTTTACTTCATATTGATTGTTATCAACCTCAAATATACCGGCACCGCCATAGATAAAATGAATACAGACCCCGGGTGCTATCTGCTCCCAATAGAAGTGTCCGCTGCTTTGGAAAATCCCAACCGTCGATATATACATTTCTGAAACTGCTTCAGACGGCATCATGCCTATGATAGGTATTATTTCCTGATTTAAATCTTTTGAAAGTTTTCTTTGCAACATTTGTCCACATACTACAACAAAATTAACACTTTCAAAATACCCGGTTTCAGGTGATACTGCTTGCAGGAGTATGTTGTGAAAATCATGCCAATTAATAAAATTGATGACTGGGAAATGAGAATAAACCGGCAGGATGCATTCTGGGATAAAGCTGTTCTTGATCGACCTGTTGTCTGCATCGAGGTAACAAACTCACCCTCATTATTTCCATATCCAAAAAACAGGCACCCTACATTAGCAGAACGATGGACTGATGTTTCATACCAGACAGAAACAGTATTGGCAAAAGTGAAAAACACTACGTATTTGGGTGATGCACTCCCTACAGCAAATCCAAATTTAGGTCCAGATTTTTTCTGTGCCTGTTTCGGGGGGACACTGCATTTCCAGGAAGATACCTCCTATATAGAACCATTTCTTTCAAACTGGTCTGATTTCCAAGATTTCTCATTCAGTAAAACAAATGAATATTTTCTAAAAATGGAAGAGTTGTACCTTGCTTTTCTTGAGGCGGGAAAAGGCGAATTCTATACCGGCTGGACTGATATTCACACCGGAGCAGATGGTCTGGTTGGATTTCGCGGTCCAATGAACATGAATTTTGATGTTATTGACAACAGTTCTGAAGTGAAACAGGCTCTGGTTCAGATTACGAAAGATTTCTTCACGCTCTACGATCACTATTTCACAAAACTCACTAACAGTAATCAGGCAATTACCGGATGGCCGGGAATAGTATCGAGCCGTAAATGGCATGTTCCTTCCAATGATTTCTCCTGTATGATTTCCAATAACATGTTTGAAGAAATTTTCCTCAAGCCGCTCATAGAAGAGATGTTACATATGGAAAAGAACCTCTACCATCTTGATGGTCCCGGGGCTCTCACCCATCTCGACACACTTCTTGATATTAAGGAGTTGGATGCAGTACAGTGGGTCTATGGAGCCGGTAACGGCCGGGCATCAGATCATCTTCACATATATAGAAAAATTCAAAAAGCCGGAAAAGGTATACAATTGACTGAGGTCTTTCCGGATGAGCTGGAAATTATCACAGAATCCCTCTCTCCGGAAGGCGTATGGATGAAAGTGACTGCCGGCTCTCAGGATGAAGCCGACTCTATCCTGAAAAAAATATCATCTTGGGGAGTACGTAAAAAATGACAAATAAAGAGAGAATGTCCCGCTATATCAAAGGTCTCCCCATTGACCGGGTTCCTTTCGTTCAGTATGACAATATCGGTGCACCCAATGAAGAGATCTGGAGTGTCCTGGGACGTGAGAATATGGGAATCTCCATCTGGACTGAAGCTTACCGCCTGGTGACCGAACACTGCACAATGAAGATTGACCAAATAACGAGAAACGGTAGAGTTGTGTATATAACCACACTACATACACCTGTCGGCACTCTGTATCAGGAGCGGGTCCCTGTACCGGGAATTCCCAAAGTGACAAATATCAACAAGCATTTCATCACCTCTCTCGAAGATTACAAAATCATTCTGGCCTACTTATCGGACATCCGTGTTGTGGAAAACCGGAAAAAATTGACAAGCAGCTGGGATTATGTTGGAGATGATGGATTACCGCACACATGGATCGGCAGAACCCCTTTTCAGGAACTCTGGGTAAATTGGGTATCCATGATGGATCTGAGCTTCCATTTGATGGACGATCCGATCCTTCTTGATGAAGTCATGGCTCTTTTCGGAGACATCACTTTACAGGCAGCCGCTGTTTCCTCCCGAGTCGCTGATGAGATTGAAATTCCTTATATAGTCATCGGTGATAATATTACCGCCCCGCTGATAGGACCTGAACGATTTGAGAAGTATTGTGTTCCTTATTACCGGAAGGTTTCAGAACTCTTTGCAGAAAAAGAGATCCCGCTTATCGTACATATGGATGGGGATCTTAAACCACTTTGGCCTCTTATTGGAGAATCCGGCGTCAGGGGATTGGATTCATTCTCTCCGCCGCCTGACAACGATACCTCAGTAGCTGCAGCTAACAGCATGTGGCCGGATATGCGCCTTATGCTGAACTTTCCCTCTTCCGTTCATCTGGGGAGCGAAGAAGATATCTACCGGACAACTGTTGAGCTTCTTACCGAGGCTGGCGATTCCGGACGGCTGCAGATTCAGATCTCTGAAAACCCGCCCCCAGATTGCTGGAAAAAAAGCTATCCCCAGATAATAAGAGCAATTGAGGATTTTGGCCGCTATTGATTCTGAACTATTAACAGGAAATAAAAAATAATCTCAATAATATTATCAAGCATCAAGTAAATAGCTGAGAACAACTTCCAAACCCCACCCTCCGTCCCTCCGTCCCTCCCTCTCACCCGCTCATACAAAAATAATTTCCTTTAATATTTTAGTACAATTCTTGACAACCAGTACTTTGTATTATATAGTACCCAATACATAGTACTGATATGGAGGAGTTCATGCAGGAGTGGATAAGGCAGTTTAGAAAAGGATTACTCGAATTATGCTTACTAAATCTACTGTGCGACAATGAGAGTTATGGGTATGAAATAGTTCACAAATTGAAAGGAATCGAAGTGCTGGCTTTAACTGAAAGCACCCTCTACCCCATTCTCGCACGATTAGGCAAAGATGGGTATTTGCAGGTGCGTGCCGAACCCTCATCTAATGGACCTCCAAGAAGATACTTCTCCCTGACCACTTCAGGAAAAGTATACCTGGATAGTTTGAATAGTTACTGGGGAAATCTTAAAGATGCAATTGATGACTTGATCAATAATCAAGCTGGAAAGGAGTAGCAGATGGTAAACAAAAATGCAAAGAAGCCAATAAGCAAATACCTGAAATCCATAAAATGGAATATTCGGGAAAAAAGCCGGGAAGAACAGCATGCACTGCTGCGATCTCTGGAAGAGCATATATACGAAGCACTGGAAGCAAGGTTTTCCATCAGTCCTACAAAGGAGGAGATTCAGAGTGTAATAGATGAAATGGAGACACCAGAATCATTTCAAAGCAATGTTTCAAAAAAAGTACCTACCTACACAGAACAGCAATTGGGAAAATGGGCTTTAATCATTGTCATTAGCGGAGTCGTATTACCAATTCTTGTTCTGATAATCTCTGAGCTCTCAGGGACGCCAGGAATTTTCGGAAACATTTCATTATTATTAGGAATTTCCCTGGTAGTTATTGGTTTGGCAGTAGGTATAGTGGGGCGCAAATCACCATTAGGGAAGGCAGCAATTATTTCTTCAGCTATTCTTATTGGAGGACTTTCCCTAGTACTTCCATTAAGGGTGGTAAAATACAGCAGCAGTGACTCCTCTATTATAACAGTAGAATATACTGAATTTGAAGAACAAAAAAAGTAACATCACCTGAAAAAGAGAGCAATGGGGGTCTGACCCCCATTGCTACTGATTTCTCACCACTTCCAAAAAAGCCAGCATATTCTCAACCGGAATATCCACGGGCATCGCGTGCGTCGGGGCAGCAACATATCCTCCGTCCCTCCCCATAATATCAATCATCATTTTTGTCTCTTCAGCAACTTCGGCAGGAGTTCCGAACGGAAGTACATGCTGTGTGCTAATTCCCCCGTAAAAAGTAAGCTGATCCCCGAACGTTTTTTTAATGTGGGCAACATCATAAATTTCCGGCTGAAACGTATTATATATATCAAGACCAATTTCTATTAAATCGGGAAATACTTCCTGAATATCACCGCAGGAGTGCTGACAAAGATAGAGTCCATGATCTTTTACAAATTGATACTGCCGGGCAAGCTGAGGTTTGATAAATTCCCTCCAGTAGTGCGGTCCCATTATAAGCCCTTTCTGCTGACCCCAGTCATCCCCAAAAAATATCCCGTCAATAGGATACTCCATTGCTATCTTTACCACCGCCATATTATAGTCGACGATCCGATCCAGCAGTCCGGTAATAAATTCCGGATGAAGGATCATATCCATCAGAACATTCTCCACTCCCCGCAGGGTCCAGGCCCGCTCGTAGAGTGAAAAGCCGATCGTATACATTTTAAACTTCGTCTCATTTTTTTTGCTGACCAGACGCTCACATTTTCTGCGGATAGTCTGTTCATCGGGGAGTGGAAAATCATATCCCTGCAAAGCAGGTTCAGGAATCTGGCAGTTTTCAACAATTCCAAAATCCCCTTTCTGATCAAGAAGCCAAACGGCACCAAACATATCCCGTGTTCGATAAGAATCCACCTTCTCAAAGATTTCATTCCGTTCAATGGCGAAACAGTTATCAACCTGGGATAGAAAATCCGGCCCGAGTGCCTGTATTACCTTCTCTTCCATTTCGGCAGACAAGTCCAGTTGATATGGGACAATTTCCCGCTCTTTATGATTCAATGTATCAATTACTAATTGCCGGTTATCCATCATTCCTTTACTCCGCTTTTATATAGTCTGTAACTCATCATAAATGAGCCGTTACGGGTTGTACATTCACACCGTGGCTGTTAATATGGACTTTTCGGCTGCATAATAGCCCCTATTAAGCTATGGGAGAATACACTTGGGAAACCAACCATCAATCATCCTGAAACCGGAACTATTAAAAATTCTTGACAATTTCTCATCTGTTTTTTCTGTCAGAATTGCCTACTTCCTTCCGGACGGCAGTGAATACAAAGTTGGGCATAACGCGGGGATATCACCTTGCTGCAGAATGATGCGGGATGTATTAGGATATCATGATAAGTGTCTTGCGCTTGACCATGCGGTACTTAATGCAGCAAAAAAGACGAAAACTCTTCAAACCTACAGGTGCCATGGTGGATGTACCGAAGCGGTAAAGCCATTATTTGAAGGAGAAACCCTCACTGGTTTTATTATGATAGGTCAATTCACCAGTGAAAAAAAAATCCCTTTATCTGTTCTGCAGGATTCTGAAAAATTGGGGGTCCGGGAAAAAGTAATTTGTGCTTTTACACAGATACCTCGCTTTGATTCCGATAAAACTAATAGTATTATTTCCCTTTTTTCCAGCCTGACAGATCTTATCAATCTGAAGCATATGATTCAAAAAAGAGAGAGCTCGTGTGTTCAGAATGTAATAGAATATATGAATGAATCGAATCTGAGGATTTCTTTAGCCCAAGCTGCAGGTATTGCCGGCAAGAGTGAAAGCCGTCTGCGGCATAAATTCAAAGAAGATACAGGCATCTCTTTTTCTGCAATGCGGGAACAGATATGTATGAAGAAGGCGAAACATCTTCTGGTTGAGCATCCGGAGAAACCCATAAAGGAGGCAGCATATCAATTGGGATTTCCCGATCCTCTCTACTTCTCCCGGGCTTTCAGAAAGTATTTCGGATACTCACCAACAGCATACCGGGAGAAGATAACAGCTGAAACAACAGAGTAGTAAACTTATAAAAAGGAAAGGTATCAATACCCCAGGGTAAGCCCTGGACCCAGAACCGCCTTTGGCGGTTCTTTCCGCCCCCAAAGGGGCGGGGTATGTTTCCTTGCTTTCTCGGACGAACCCTTTCGGTTTCGTCTTTGGAGTTTGCAACGCAAACTCCTGAAACAACCTTTGGTTGTTCACTCACATCGGAAATGGACCATCATGCTGCTCCACTTCTCTCGCTCGTTTGAGAATCAGCCTATCGTATATACCCAAGCCACTTTTTCTGTTTATCCAGCATTACATCAACCAGCTCTTCTACCCGTCTCCATTCAGTCACCAGCGGATTCACCAGAATCGCCTGTTTAACAAGCTCTTTGTCTCCTGTTAATACTGCATCTGCGGTAAGATCATAGACACCGGTATAGTTCCTGAGCAGAGCACCGAATGCTTTTGGATAGTCCGGAAATGCTATACCCGTCACACCGGAGGCATCAACCATCGCAGGAACTTCTACGACTGCATCTTCCGGCAGTCCGGGAATAAACCCTTTATTTGGGATATTTACCGCTACCTCTTCATAACGTGAATCGGTAATCATACCCTCTATCATGTAGACAGCTCTTTCCTGCCTTTCGCGGGTAATAACCGGATTGATATTTGCAAGTGCATGCTTATAAAATGCAAAAAAATCAACAATTCCTTTATGATCCACAGCATCGTAAGCCCATGGGATATATTCACCCAGATGACTGTCGACAGTAATCGGAAAAAGGTTGAAGTTCTCAAGAATCACTTTAAACAGTCCACGGTCAGCCCAGGGTTTAATTGCTGTCCCTGCTTCGAGAAACCGCTCCCGTGAACCTTCCGTTTCAGGTATTTTTCCCGTTCTCTGAACATACTCCCAAACAGAGCTGTAGCCGGGCTCCTTCTCAAAAAAGTCCGGTGCTTTTCTGAGAATATCAGGATAAGCATCTTTACCGGTATCTTTATACTTTGCTTCAACCAGAACACCGAAATGATTCAGACCGGCAGACCGGAGTTCAAGGTTACTAAAAGAAGTATCCAGAATTGACGGGAGATATCTTTCGAGTGAGGCAACCTCATGGCACATTCCATAAAATTTAATACCAGGGAATTTACGGTAGACGGCTGTTGTAATCGCCGTCATCGGGTTGGAATAGCAGAATATATGTGCATCAGGGCAAATTTCAACTGCATCACCGCATATCTCTAAAATAGGTGGTATAATCCTCAGGGCATGAAATAAACCACCGGGGCCGCCATTCTCACCATACACCTGTCGAATACCGTACTGCTGGGGTACTGACCAGTCCTCTTCCCACAATGCAAACCTGTCACCTATTTCAATAGATATCAGCACATGATCCGCTTCTTCCAGAGCCTTTTTTCTATCAGTTGTCGCACTGACGGTAAACGGGAGATTATTAGTTTTTATATACTCCCGGGCAGTATTATACACCTTCCCAAGCGCTTCAGAATTTATATCCATCAAAGTAATCTCAGAGCCTGCAAGAATTTCACTCTGGAACATATCTCCCAGCATGCCGTACCCGAACTGGGCACTTCCGGCACCGAATAGTACTATTTTCATATTGTCCTCACTGTATTGATTTCTATCTTATCAAGTTTTATTCTACACAATATTATGAATCCATCCAGTACCAATATGCCGGTTCAAATGTGTTACCAGCATATCACGAATCACCGTCCTTTCCTCAGCGACTTCACTATCGTTATAGATACCGATAACGGCCTGCTAACTAATAATAGTATCCAGTCCCCATCGTGAGTTTTGATTGGTAGTTTATTTTGTACAGGAAAAATCATGGTTTGTGCTTTATTACAAACTCGAAGATCTTTCAAAATGGAGTTATAAATGAAGCCAGAACCCAAGTTGACCTTCTACATTTTATGTAAATCCTCATTATTGTTTACCAGCAACAACATCAAGCACCTTGCAAAATTGAAAGTCAGGAAGAAAGCAGAGAAAAAAGATGTTTTTTTTACCAATTTCACAGCAAAATTGTTCAATATACTCAGGTTCAGTCACCAGGACCTGCAGCTTCTTTCCAGAACTGAGAATTTTACGGAACATATCATACCAGCGCGGATTAATGCCATCCTCAATTCCAGTTTGCGGGGTCCACTCAATCGCATCCAATTCTTTAATTTCCAGTAGGGAATCAAGGTGATGAACAGCCTGGGTTCCATCAAGATGATAGATAGAATTATCCAACCATTTAGCCTGTGCTGTTAATGACGGCAGGACAAACTCATCAAACATCGATTTTGAAAACATAACTGAACCATCACATTGCAGCTTAGCTACTTTTCCTGGTGACCACAGCTGGAAGGCATGAAATGCTCCGCCTCCATTATTGGGTGCAGTTAACTGATATATAGCATCATAGGCGGCAAAATAAGCTTGATTAATAGCATTAATTCTTGCCAACACCAAATCCGGAGCCTTAAGCATCAGCATCAATAGATTTTCTGTTCCTATGAGGGATGCAAGGACATCCCAATTCTCAACAAGATCGGGCATCGGGACAATAAACTCACCTTTTAACACATCAACCGCTTTTTGGAGAGTTTTGAGACTTTTCTCCCACCAGGAAGACACAAATGATTGGATAATCTCAATGCTGTGTATATCTTCATCCATTTTCTTGAACCATATTGTGGCCTCTTCCCGTACCGGCTCAGAGCCTAAATAGACAGCCAGAGATCCTGGACCCAGATCTGTATCGACCAGGGGAAGCGTATCTCCGCGTAAATGGAGTTTACTGCGGATTTCAAGGAGATGCTGCAAATATGTATCCGTTTCGTAATAGAGCATCCCCGGGGCTGGGATAAAACCATCCTCGAAACCGGTTCCTGTTTGCAAGCCATTGACAATCAACGGTGTCCCATTTTGCCAAAACGATGTATATGCCTCTTTTTTTTGTATAAGTATAGTATTCATCCAAATGTCCTTATGCTACCTCTTGGCCATTTCCTGGGTAATATCGACCCAACGGTGTAAGTTTTCAGGATTGCCGCGGCATGTTCTGAGATCTTTTAAGATAAATTCAACATTGCAGTCCCGCGTAAGTTCCAGCATTTCTTTAAGCCCATTCCGGTAGTTCTCTTCATTAAAATTATCCGTTATATCCACTGGGTTGGGTTTCCTTGAATAGATATATTTTGTATTTTTCAAAAAATCTGCAGCTTCATATATATTCGCCCATGGGCTGACAGAAACCCGTTTTAAATTCGGTAGATTGGAAAATATATCTTCATAGCGGCCGTCCAGCTTTTCACAGCATCCATAACTCGAATACCCGAATTTCCTGAGCAGAGGAGCCTGGTAGTAAAAGGCAAATTCCCGCCACATATCCACGGACACATCAGAATATTCCTGAGCATCGGCAAATCCCCATAGATGCGATAATTTCACTTTATTATGTGATGAATCAGCACCTGCTTCACCTTTTAAAAGCCTGGACGAATACCCCACGCCACCGGCGCCAGTCCAGTCATCACGATTATTTAAACGCAGCAATCCCTGCTGTTCAACTTTTTCCAGCAGCTGGTTCTTTTGGTTTGCCATATGGTTCATGATGCGGTGCATTAAAATAGGATCATCCATCAGCTTCATCAGCATATTGGTGTATCCCATAACGTGCACAAGTTCGATTACGAGGCTGCATACCAGCACACTATAAGGAACAACAGCTTCAATCTCCAGAATATCACCAACAGCATCTTCCAGAATCATCCGATTCCATTCAGCCTCTTCCTGATCAACAATAAAATCCAGTTTGTGACTGCAGAAGGTTTCAATATCAACCTGGGAATTAAACTCTGTTTCAAGCGCATAGGATCCTCCTTCGTTCTGTGATTCTTTTCCGTGAACTGCTAATCCCCAGGCTGTTTTCTGGTTGTGATTACCATAATGGTATCCGGTATAGTCACCGGTAAGATCGTAGCGGATAAGCGGCTCTATTACAAAATCGTCATGAAAGTGCTGATCTCTATAAATTTTCCGGCGCAGCTGGAATTCGATAGAACGGAGGAATGGATGCTTAACTTTCAGTAATGAGGTCGGTATTAGCTCTTTCCATGCTCCATCATCATCGGGATAAATCAAGACTCGTGGTGCAAGCTTTTTCCCAATGCCCTCTGAATCATTAAACATAATCCACTCTTTTCGCATGGCCTCGAACCGCCCCTGCCCAGCGATCTGCTTCACTTCCCGGGCAAGCTGCTGTATCAGGCGGTAGTCAGTAGTACTGATTTTATTCATATCCATTTTTCCACATTTGCAGTTTTCATTTAGTATATCTATTAATATTCGCACCTAATGGCTTTACGAGCATAGCATTCCAACCTGTCCACTGGAAGATCGAAGAAATGGTCACAGGCTGACATAATAAATCCGCCTCCCTGGCCGAGACATTCGAACTTCTCCTGCACATCACATTTAATCACCTCGTCCGAAGCTGAAAGCACATTAATCTGGTCAATTCCACCGATTAGGGCCAGCTTAGATCCAAAACCTTTTTTTATCTGAGCCAGAGACTCAACAGACAAATCACCTCCAACACCCGGTGGTGATAAAGTTTCAGATGCATCCGCCCCATTCTGTGCAATCTGGTCCAAAATCCTGCTCATCCCCCCACAGGTATGGTACACAACCTTAAACCCATGCGATTTCAGCGCATCATGCAGCATCCTATCGTAAGGAAGACAAAATTCCTCATGAATAGCCGGTGAAATAACTGTATTTGATGATGCACCGCCGCCTGTCTCCACAAGATCAACCGGCAATCTGCACAAATTATTATCAATATAGGCAATTTTCTGTTTGAGCAGCGTCTGTAACAACTCGTGTACCCATTCAGGCTTGTCAAAAGTTGCCAAAATCAGGTTTTCCAATCCAAACAGCTCACAGGCATCCTGCCAGCAGCCCCCCTGATAACCCCAGATAAAGGTTCTCATAATACCTCCATCCCCCAGCTCATCATATTTAGCCAGAAAACCCTGGCGATCAAATGTGGGAATGGGCCGATACTTATTTATCAGATTGATATCTTCATCCCGCTTTATTAAGGGTTCCACTACCCAGGTAGTCATGGGGTTTTCTCCATGAGCAAATGTCAATTCACCTCCAGGAGTCTTTACAGAAAAATGTCTGACCCGATAATCACCAGAACCCTCTCTGTGCTCCTCAGAAATTTTCCAATCCGCTCCGGATTCATTCTGAACTGAATACCATGTAATTGCTGCATCCAGCCCTACCGAACTGAATGCTTCAACATCCGTCATGCCCTTCATATATTTATTGAGGTGATATGGCTGCCACTGGTGAATTGTAGCCGGGAGTCTATCAGGTATCTCAAGATTAAGAGCCAGCATCATACGATCTTTTGCTTTCATCAGTTACCAATCCCTGATACCAGTTTCACCTTGACGGTAATAATTTCCCAAGAAGAAAATTCAAGAAAAAAACTGCTGCCATTATGTACATCCAGTAATTTATTAATACAACCTTTAGCAACCTCCTGCAAATCTGTCTCAAAAACAGCCTTAACCGGCACACCAAAGAGCACAGAACAGGTCTGTTTCTCAGGGGTTGTATTATAAAAACGCAGTAATAAATCTGTGCCGGCCTCTTCCTTCTTACATGCAGAAAGGACAATTGCAGGATTTGTAACTTCAAAAAAAGATAGCTTTGAACTCCTCTCCCTCACATCAGACTGCTCTTCACCCACCAGATCATACGTGTCGGCATCAATTTGCCGCCCTATCAAAGGATAGGCATAGGCATGTGCCTGCATTGCCGCAGCTGCAAAATCCAGTTTGTTAAATCCGGTAAAAATTGAGAATTCAAAATAGTGTGACCCTCTGCATTGAGCTCCCGGAGTTTCAAGAGTCCATCCTCCGTTCCCCTTTCTAGCCTTAAGATCATAGCGTGACAACCAGCCAACACTACGGACTAGAGTAAGAGCCAATACTGTTTCCCCCTCGCAATCCTTCCAGGCTTCATATTCAGGAAGTCCACGATTTGCAAGACAACAGTTTTGCCTATTATCTGAGACCGCTGCAAAGGTTTTATGCGGATAAGTTGATGGAGGCTCTACCCATTCTTCATAGCCCTGCTTCTCAGAATCACCAACTGGTCTTGAATCCACACCAAACAGCCCCTCAGCATGTATTTCAGAAGCCGAAATCCCGATATGTAAAATTGCCCGCAGTCGATGATCTGCAACCTGGTTTTCAAACTTCGTATTAACCTGTATCCGGGAAATACCATTGTAAAGTGTAATCTCAGTCACAAGGGGGCACCTGGATACTTCGGTTAATCTCGATTTGCGATCTTCTGAAAGTTCTTTTGGTATATCCAGATAACCTTTTAGCACCAGTGTAGATGAGATCGGAGAATAGGTAACATCCACATTCTCAATTATCCAGGCCGTTTCAGAATCAACAACGGGTGCTGAATAGGTATATTCATCTCCCGCATCACCTGAATCGATAAATGTAAGTCTGGTTTTGGTCCCTCCATAAGTACGTTTGTTATATAAATAGATTGACCCCTGACCATTTTGAGCCTCAATCACATACTCTTCATTTTCAATACGGTTGGTGTGGCCACCTTTCTCGGCAATAACTGCAAAATTCCATTTATAGCCGTACACAGCAATACCTATAGCTGGGGTCTCAGTCACAGGAACTTCCACGGTATATTTCCTGGTTCTGTACATTTCCGGCTGAGTATCCAGTGACAGCAGCATATCATCCGCCTCTTCCGAGCCTGTTATTCTCCCTATGAACTCTTCTCCAATATCATTGTAAAGGGTAACTCCTTCAGGTTCGGGTTCAAGCAGTTCGGGACAGTTCTCCTCCAATTCGCCAGTTACATAGTTTACCTTTCTCAACAGCTTCTGCTCATAATTGAGAACTAGTATTACTATATCTCTACTCCGCACATATGGTTCTGGATTAAAAACAGCAATATAACCGTCGAAATCACCATCCGGTCTCCTCAAAATAACCCCGACAGCTGAAAAACAGTGGTTCAGTACATAGGAGCTGACTGCGCCCAAGTCTGAAAACCGAATCTGCATCTCTTCATGTACTGAATCAATGCTGCATCCGCAGATACTGTCATGGGGCATGTTTTGGAGATACAGTTTCCAGGCACGATATATCATATCTCTACTGTATGGAGTTTTAGTAAATGCTGAAACAAGGGAAGATAGAGGCTCAGCATAACGGCTTAATTCTGATTCCCTTTTGAAACACTCCTGTTTCAGCTGCATCCGGGTAGATATTGTCCCACCTAGTAAATAGGCTTTGTATCCTGATCGTAATTCACCACAAATTTTCTGGTATTCATGAGCTTCGGGCAGAGACTCCAAATACTCCTCCAGGCTTCCATGAACGATTTCAACATCACAAATTTCCTTACGTGAATGCTCCAAAAGTTTTGGAAGATTGTACATGGGAGCAACATGGTCGACGCCCTGCATCATAAGCAATGAATTGGTCCGTGTTAAAGGAGTAAGTTTTTGGATCACTAATCGAACCCGCTCAATAAAATCTGCAGAATTTTGAGGTAAACAGGCGCCTATTCCATATCCAAAGGGCAAATTAATTCCAAGAATTTCGGTACCGTCAAGGCCGGTCCATTGCAGTTCAGTTTCAGTGATATCGGCATTCAAACCACGCCAGAATACAATTTCATTCAGCCCTAACCCTTTTAGAATTTGAGGCATTTGTGAAGGATGTCCAAACGAATCAGGAAGATACCCAATATTCATCTGATTACCCATTTCACGACAAAAAGCTTTCCCGATCATATAGTTTCTGATATGTCCTTCACCACTTATAAGGTACTCATCTGGTAAAACATACCAGGGACCTATAAGAATTCTCTTATCCTCAATAAATTTTCTGATACAATTTCTCCGATCCGGACGTACAGATAAGTAATCTTCTAAAGCAATTGTCTGCCCATCCAGCATAAACACAGAGAAATCCGGATCATTCTCGAGAATTTCTATTAGCCTATCCACCAGATCGATCAGCATCATGAGAAATTCTTCTTTTCTCAGATACCATTCCCGATCCCAATGTGTATGTGAAACAATAAAAAGAGTTTTTTTCTTCAAAATATTATCCTGTTTATCATAGGCACAACTGCGAAAACATACATATAGTAGAATTATGTACTTAGCAGCAAATGACACATGCTTTAGCATAATGCAACATGTCGGCTATGACATACTATGTAATTAGTTCAACCGGGAAGATTTCCGGCTCACACTCGTGCTTATCCGCTTGTATCATATCAATTAACTTTGTCCCAATTGAATTACCTATCTGCACTTCCGGCTGCTTAATAAAGGGGATCCATGGGAACAGGGATCTGACGAGGGGATTCTCCCCAAAGCTGACAATAGAAAAAGTGTTCCGAACGTTAATATTGTACTCTTCTGCAGCTTTCATAAATCCAAGGGTCGCTTGTCCGGAGGCCGAGTAGATTGCAGTAATGTCATTTTGACTGAAATTAAACAGAGAACATCCGGTCTCATAACCGAAATCAAAGGAAAATTTACCAAACTTGATCAACTCAGCATCAAATGGAATGGCTGCATTGGCCAACGCCTGTTTGTATCCCGTAATAGTCTGTTCAGAAAACACCAGGCTTCCTGGTCCGGAAATCAGCAGAATACGTTTATGTCCCTGTGAAATCAGATATTCAGTCCCCAGAGCCGCGCCTTCAACTATATTTGAATCTACATAATTTTTTTCACCATTGGGATTTTTACCAACAACCATAATTGGCACTTCAATGGAAGATAATTCATGAATATACATATCTTTATTATTAATATCAAAAAATATGAACCCATCAACTATCCCTTTGCTAATTACTTTCAGATAATTCAAATCTGGTTCACTACGGTCACCACCCACCAGGATCATTGCCCGATAATGATTTTTATCAAGATTCGAAGAGAGACCACGCATTACTTCGGCAAAGTATGGATGATGAAATGTGTAGTCAATATTATGGGGTATTACAATACACACTGTCTTGGTTTTTCGGTTTCGCGCGAGAGCCATTGCCCCAATACTTGGATAATAACCAAGCTCCTTAATCGATTTCTCAATTTTATTGCGTGTAGCAGTTGCCATATTGGCATATCGTTTATTGAGATAGTTCGATATGGTGGTTACCGAAACTCCGGCAAGTTTTGCAACATCCTTAATAGTAACATTGACTCTCTTCTTAATCATCTATCAGCCTTTTTAATACATATTTCATTTCCTGTAATCGGAATTTCATACTGCTTCCGGAAAATTTGCAAGCAACAATCTTTCATCTTACTATTATATATGGTTTTAACAGTAATAACTTTATTATTTATAGTAAAATCAAAGATATTTCCTTTCCAGACAAAACGGAGATTGACATCTCCCAGTCCATCTGGAATGCAGGGATATATTTCAAGAATTCGGGACCACATATTTGTTCTGATACCACAGAAACCAGATACCAGTATCTGCCAAACTCCGGCAGCATTGGCAATGTGAATTCCCCGCTCCACCCTACCATTCTCAAGGTTGTAATCAAGATATAGTGCTTTGTTGAAAAACCTGGCTGTCTCTTCCTCATTTCCGGCATACGCTGCCGCCAGTGCGTGGATTGAGTATGAGAGTGATGAATCATGGGAAGTTACAGGCTCGTAGAATTGCAAGTTTTTCCTAAATTCTTGCATTAAAAACTGTTTCGGGAATAGTGTCATATATGCCAGAACATCGGCCTGTTTCAGCAATTTTGACCGATAGAGTCGCTCCTGGGATACAAGTGTACCAACTGGAATTGTGTCATCAGTGCGCAGAGCGGAAATGGGCAATGAAACAAATCCGGGAAACTCCTTGCACTGCATTATGACACCATCATGAATTTCTGGTTTTACTATGCTTTCTGCCAGTTCCTGCATATGCTGCAACTGGACCTTCCCAATGCCTAAACGATCAGTTAATCCTGAAATTACCAGCGGCCGCTCCCGCTGCAATACTTCCCAAGCCTCATTGACAACGGTAAGATTAAAACGTGCCATTTCATTAGTAAAAACATTGTTGGTACTGAAGGGAGAGTACTCATCCGGCCCCATCACTCCGGCATAACCAATAGAATCATCATCAAAACGGTCCACACGGCTCTCCCAGAATTTTGCTGTCTCCCACAATATTTCAAATCCATACGCCTCAAGAAAGTCAATATCTTCAACAATCGAAATATAATGCCATACACCATAGGCGACATCTGCCGTTACATGAATTTCATGGTCAGCATATTGCCAGTTTGGACACTCCTCATCACCCGAAAGTGATGATTCCCATGCATATTTTGCACCTTCATATCCAGAATCCTTCGCATTTCTTTTAGCACCCTCAAGAGTATTGTACCTGAACATAACAAGGTCTCGAGCACGCGCAGGATCGGTGTAAATAAAAAACGGGAGGAGAAAAGCTTCAGTATCCCAGAAAAACCGGCCAAAATAAGCTTCTCCGGCAAATCCCTTGGGACAAACTGTTATTCTGTCATTCCGTTTCTCCTGGCTTCTCAGGAGATGATATAATGAAAATTCGAGGGCTTCCTGTACTTTATCATCACCTGATATTCTACAAGCCGCATTTTTCCACTCAATCTCCCACTCAAGTGCCGACTCCATTGCCAGTACAGTATATCCTGCCTTTCGGGCCTGCTCATGGAAAACTCTATGATAATCAATAACCGAACTGTTCATTTGATGAAGCGCGTCCTGGCTAGTGGAAATAACAATACTTTTTTCAAATGATATGCTGAATCCCTGCTCAACATCACAATCACCTGAAAAAAGAACCTCATTCCCGTGAACACCTCTATGAAGAGATAATTTGCCGGCTTCATTTCCCCTTTCTGAATCCCAAACTTCATACAGACAGGAAGATACGGTTACTCTATCATTTCCGTTGGTATCGACTCTTGCATAGATCAGATCACCTGCTTCATCACAGCTAATATTTGTAAAGTGGTTATATCCATTAGTCCTGAATCCGGCATTTATCCCCGAGACAACCCCCAGTTTTCCACATCCTTTTTTTACATCCAGCTCTATAGACAGCATACTTAAATGTTTTTCAGCCTTTGAGATAAACCGTTTATACGTTACTTCTATCTCAGCCCCATCAGACGTTGCCCACCGTGTTTTTCGCACCAGCTCCCCATTATTAAGATTAAGAACTCGTTCATGTGCCGTAAAATTATCCTCATTCGGCATGAGGGATTCACCGTTCCATGTCAACTTGAATCCCCAAAAACCGGGAAGATTTATTGAGACCGTATTCAACAGCGGGTGCGGTCCAACAATAACGGGAATATAGGTTCCTGCCTGGTAATCGGTTTCAGGAAATTCCTCGACAGTCACATTAAACGGTTTCCGCAGGTATTCCCGATCCTCATCTCCGCTATGGTACTTCTCTTCCAGTGTGCCCCGTGTGTGAATATATCCATTACCCTGAGTAAACATACTTTCGAAATTCAAGGCAGTGGATTTTTTATATATTTCTTCAACAACTCTCATTCTGCTCATAGTATCTCCAGGTTCCGTTACCTCAACATTTTCTTGTAATTGGGGTTCTGCCCCTGTTTAGTGACTATCGGCATCTCCGTAAGCCGCAGGTTTGTACATCCGTACGGCACTAGTATCACCTCTTCTCCTGCAGCACCAGCAACCACTGCGCCCGAAGTCTCAGAACAAAACCCATTGTCGAGGCTCCATACAACAGGGTATACCTCAACCTTAACCTCTACAGGGGCTCCTTTCGGCGAAAATGGATAAGAACCAGGTTTCCGAATCGTAACTTCACCCGCTTTCCATTCCCCACCTCCAGGTTTTGCAATTCCATAATTCCAGGCTGATACCGGCAGCAGCTCCCAATTTGTATCAGCACTATGGGATGATGTTCTGCGGCGAACCTCTGAAGCTTCGCGACGTTCTTCTTCAATTGGAAGAGCATATACCAATGGTTCCTGCACTACTGCAACCATTCCATTGGGGCGATTAACCAATTGAAAATCAGCAGGAAAATGCAATTTGATCTCATCCCCCTTGCTCCACACTCGTTTTATTGAAAAATATGTTCCACGTTCAACAGCTAACGATTCCCCATTCAGGGAAACTTGCGGATTCTTACACCATGCAGGAATACGCAAATCTACTGAAATTTTTGACTCAGTTTTGCTTCCAACTGTAATCCGAATACTGTTTCTAAATGGGTACTCTGTATCAATGGTGAGCCGGAACGCCTTTCCGGCAATTACAGCATCCAATTTCGCAGGGGCATATGCAGTTACCGCAACTCCTGTTTCTGAAGCCATAACCAGGGTTACCGCAAATTTCGGCCAACCCTGGTGCATATTGGCAGTACAGCAGCCAAAATTCGGCTCAAGGCCGAAAAGATGTGACTCTGGGGAATTTGTACGGAACGGAGCCTCTTCTTCAAGCGAACACTGTACCTGATTTACCTGCTGATCATACTGGTGAGCCCACATATCGGGCAGGAATGTTGCCGGCAGGGCATTGTAAGTTATCTTCTCAAGCCTGTCTCCATATGCCGCATCACCGGTAATTGCCGTAAGCCACTCCAGTGAATACATGTACTCCACTACAGCACAGAGCTCTGTACCCTGTATAGGTGAAGTCCCCGCCAGGCACTCATCACCAGTAAAGGTCCCGACAACAGTGCCATGATAGCGATCCAGGATTTCGATCATCTTCTGCGGAAATTCAGCATCCGAACTATCACTGGAAATTCTCGACCATAAGCCTGCACATTTGATCGCCATTGCATTATTTACCACATGTCCAAGCTGGTTCCATTCCTTTTTCGGAGTCGGTTTCTTCATCTTCTCGGGCCAGTTCTCGAAAAAGTAGCGCCAGTCAAAACCCTGCACCTTTAGTTTGGTGGCAAAATCCAACAGCCAGGAATCGCCAGTTCTATCATAAAGCCAGAAAATAGGGATAAGACCTTCATACCAGCGCATCTGCGCCCAGTCAAATAGCGGTGTTACACTTATATGCTTATCAACGGCCTGAAAAAGCCGCAGCATAACCTCAGGGATACGCGGGTCATCTGAGGCCTCTGCATAGACGGACAGTACCTTGGCTATAAGCAGATGTGACCAGATATCACACTGCTTTCGTTCATCCGGTGCTCCAAAAGGTCCAATCCATCCATCTTCCATTTGGGTATTGATAATATAGTTTATATAGTACCTGGCACTTTCAATAAACTTTTCATCTCCGAGCAGATATGCCAGCGGAATAAATCCATCCAGCCAGTAGGGTACGCGTTCCCACCCTTCCTGGTCACCACCGACCCATTTACTCTCCTTTATATCAGGCCAGAAAGTGTGAAGTTTCCCTCCAAGACCTTCAGCCTGTATTTCCAGCTGGCGACGCAGCCATCCAGATGGTTTAACTGTACCTACTGGGAAAAAAGTATATTTCTGTTTGTCTATCATAGTCGCTCCCGGAATTGGATGTACTTTTCACTGGATGTGAACTATTTCACCCAGTCCTATTTTTCTTGAAGAAATAGCTTCCTTATCACTGCAGCAGATAATTCTCCGACGTCGCCAACTACATAGTTGGCTTTAAATAATTTCTGAGCATCCCCAATGCCTATCGTTTTCAGACCGCTGTTTCCAGCCGCCTCTACCGTGATCTCCTCTCTGGAAATAACAATACAGGTATCAGGTGCTAATTTCAGTGATGCCGTAATATCAGCAAACTTCCACGGAATTTTCCCTTCATCATCAGCCTTGGGAGGCTGTACGATATGATCACATATATCCAGTACTGATCCATTCTGCAGTTGATCTGAGGCTTCACTCTGAGGAGCAATACAGACCAAAGTGACATCATCATTTTTCAGTCCACTTAGAATTTCTGCTGCTCCCGGTACCAAAGCACCATCCCAAATATAGCTGGATATATGTTCCATTTTTCTGGCTCTTTTCTCCCAGGCATTAATGCGGGGAAGAACAAATTCCCGGGTAATTTCATTTCTGAAAGGTGTATGCGGCTCCTGCTGGTACCAGTACGCTGTGCTCGAATAGTCATTGGATAGAAGATTCGCATGTCCGTGTTCGATTGTTACCCGAATTGACTTCCGAAAATGGATGGGATCCTTAATATGGAATCTATACATACTGTTTTTCCCGCCATACATAAAACCGGCTTCATTCCCGCTGTAAAGAGGAATTCCGAAATTTGGATAGGAAAACTCCTCCGACGGCCCGAAAGCGGTATTAAAATAATCTTCTGTCCCTGTACCATGCAGAGAAGGGGGCCATGACTCGCCATCGATGAAGATCATATCATCACCCTCTCCATACCAGTCATTGCATTGCGGCTCAAAGACATCTATATTAAGATTACAGCCGACATATTTGCCCCGCCCTTCAGCCTCGAGAATGGTGTAATTCCCATCTCCGGTAATATTCTTGTTAAGCCATAGAGCTGGATACCAGTCAGGCTCATCAGGAACACCCGCCTTCTCACGCTTCAGATGTCCCGGCTCCCTGGGTCCCGAACCCGAAGTGTTAAATTCACGGTTAAACCGGGCATGGAAATAGCCGCTCTGATCCTGCTGTGGAATAGGGATTTCAGTCTCATAATCAACATAATAATAGAAATTAGTGCTGTTTTCACATAAACTCTGAAGGGTGATTTTCGCTCCCGATATGAAAGGCATAGGAAAATAACAGTTCATACCCCTTCCCTCCTGCGGACTCATCGAAAGCGGATCTGAACAGAAATTCTTCCGCTTACCAAATCCAATACCGAAAAAATCTCCCAGAGGTGCTTCAACACTGGGATGCTCTTCACCGTCCCAGTGCATACGAAGTATGAGTTTTCGCAGGGAAGCATGCTCCTCGACCCAATCTGCATCAACACTCAGGTGAGTGCACCAAATATGACGGATAATCCCGGCCTCTTTAATGTCGGCAATAACTGCAGTTTCGCCTGAAGGAATTTCAATCCAATCATGGTTCCCTCCAGACTTATCATAGCTGGATATGCGGTTACTCCGGCTGTTTTGCAGATTAAATACACTATCTAAACTATATCCTTTCTCCATAATCACCCCTTTGCACTATTTAGCATAAGATACTGCATAGCCTGATGAAGTATCCAACGCCCAAACGGATTATTCACAATATTGCGGGGCTGTTTACCCATACCGCCCTCAATCCGAAGGGTGGTAGCAATAATTCGCCCCTTACCATATGCCATCTCGACCATATAGTCCGATGCTTTCCATTCCCGGCAATCATAGCGCCGTATTAATGATACTGGATTCGTAAAGCCAAGATCCTGAAACTGTTCGATAAGAAAGGCTGTATCGGTACTTAATGAGAACATACGCAAATCGTCCATGTAAGAGGTGCGTTTCACCTCGGACCATAATGAATGCGGCTGCCTAACAATCATACCCTCTCTCCAGAAAGAGACCTCTTCTGCAGGAAGAATCCCGGCTCCCCGCTGCACATAGAACACTCCCCCGCCCTTTTTGGCAAAATCCAGAGCTTCGGGAGAAAGATAAGAGGTTATGAGTATTTCTTCTTCTGGAACCGTCTCTCCGGCAGTTTTAACGGAATAGAGTTTATCCAGCGAGTGAAAGATATTCATCGGGTCAATTAATCCAACTGAACTTATGTTTCCCAACTGCTCCGGGTAGGTAAAAACGGGCCATTGATTGGTGAAAACCTGATCTCCAGCATACAATTCAACCCTTAGCAGGTAATCCTCCGGGCTTTCAAGGACCGGCAGCTGACAGATGACCTCAGCAGCCTTAGTAACCACCCCCGTTTTGAAATATTCCTGATCAGGCTCTATTGTATCTTCAAGAATCACCTGCCCTGTAGAATTAATGAGATGCACCAGCATCTTATCAGCTTTGAGATTGGAAGGAAGGTAATTTGAAACGAGTATTGTCAGCCGATATTCCGAGCCTCCAAAAAAGTTATAGCGCTCCCGGTGCATAACCCGATCACCATGTTCCCAAATCCGGGTTAAATCCCAGGCAGGCAGCAGTATTACATCGAAATTAAACTTTCGAAACTCTTCAGCATCAAATTTTGCTGCCCCGAGGTCATCAAAAAGGCCGTTTGAACAGATAGGAACATCCCGTATTGCAGTAATATTGTAACCGCCAATTCCCGGAAAGGATCTGGTCATCTCCAGAGTTGTTTTTCGATGAACCATCGAGTGATCAATGGAAAGCATATGCAAATGCTTAAAATCCTGTGATATACCGCTTTTCTCCATCCGTTCTTCATAATGATCAAGATAAAAATCGGGTTTCAAACGTGATATCGGGTTCTCACGAAAATCTCCAGACTCCCAAGCTACCCGTTTTTCTCCATTAGCCGAACGAATTGCCGGCATATCCCGCAGGGTATCGCTGTCACAGAATTCTCCATACACCCATGGCCTAAAATTCCGCCATCCAGGAGTAAATGTTTCCATGAGATTCTCCATATTCTGGAGATCCCCATAAAAATGATAATCCCAAAAATCGGCATAATCCTCTTTAAGTCCTCCATAACATTCCCCCGACCCTGAGTTGTCACGAACCAGGGTAGCAGTAGATTCCTTAACCAGATGGTACATTTCCTGCAGAACAGCCCCATCAACGGTGGCATCAAGTTCACATCCAAGAGAAGTGAAGACTATTGAGGGGTGTCCGGCTATCTTCCTGATTATCCGCGGAAATTCACGTCGTATCCGTTCAGACAAATGCTCATTCGCCTCCGGCAGCCAGAGCGGCAGTTCAACCCACTGCAGAATTCCCTCTTCATCTGCCCGGGATAGATATTCTTTACCGGGAACATATAAGCAGTGCTTAATAGCGTTAAATCCGTACCTCCGGATTCCTAAAATCTCCAAATCAATCTCATCGGTTGAAGGTACTGGAATGTAATTCCTGTCATAATATCCCCAATGCAGGATTCCGCGCATATATATCGGTTCATTATTGAGTAGCAGCTGTGTTCCCTGGTAGTGGATAGTTCTAAATCCAAAAGATCCTGACAACTGCACATTTTCACCATCTGATTCGAGTTCCACATTATAAGTATACAGGTTTGGTTCTCTTGAGCTCCAGAGACGTGGATTTTTAACAATATTGTTGACAGAAAAGGCACATTCGCTGTATCCGCCCAAACTCTTTTTGAGTACCGCGGCATTCCCGACACCGCTGCGGATCTGAATTCCGGAAGAGTCAAAGATCTCCCATCGACAGGCAATATCCTGATCAGCATTTTCAGTTACAACACCCCAGTGAATGCTGAAACTTCCATCTGCCGTCCCCATTGCATAATGATAATCGACAATTCCAAACATGCAGTCTTCAACCCAGACATCCCCCCAAATTCCGCCAAAAGTACACAGAACATCAGGGATGAATCCAGAAAGAACTTGACGAAGAGGATAGGGATCATCGTCATAATAACCGGGTTTTTCAACCTCTACTCTCAGCGAATTACGCCCGTTCAGCAGGATATCACTTACTGGAAATGAAAAACTGTCCCACATTCCTTCGTGCGTCCCCAGCTCCCTGTTATTCAGAAATACTTTGCAGTGATAACTGACAGCATCGAAACAGAGGAAATATGATCGCCCGGTGAGTAAATCCAGATCGAAATCTCGGGACAGAACAACGGTTCCGCCAATATCTTTGCGATCACTGTATTTTTCCCAACAATTAGGTATTTCCATTGAGAACTGCACATCACCAGGCAGTTCACATTGCCATATACCGTTTAATTTTTTCTTCACAGTTCAATCCACTCCATTAACATTTTCCTATTTTTATGCATATGCGACTGAAACATTGTACTCCCTAATTACAATCTTCAGAAATCGCACAAACAACTGGATAGTCAAGAATTAACTCACCCATACCTGCATTGTCGGCTTTCGCTGTAATTGATACACCCTCCACTTGAGATGGGTTAAAACTTTCAGTTCGTGAAACCTCAGGGTATTCATTGGTTCCTAACATTGAAAAAAAAGAAAACTCGTAGCGTTGATCACTACGTACAAATCCACCTTGCGCAGGATACTGCATCTTGAAAGTTGCATCCCCATTTTCAGAGTGAAAGACAAAGGTCAGCTGACGTCCTTTCCCACTTAATTCAGCTTCATGATTAAAGAGCACAAATATTCCAAAGGAATTCTTTGAAAAAGAAATTTCTGATTCCCACTTTAGATCAATAGTGATTTCTGCAGAGTTGCAAACAGCACGGTAAAAATCGGCTTCCCCGGATATTCCGGTCACACCACGATAAAATCCCTCTTTGGCTCCTTCAGCTGTAATATATCTTCCAGCCGGAAGCAGGTAGAAATTATGCCAGCCCAACTGCTTTCGGGCATGAAAGAAGGCTCGGTAAAATCGTGGTTCATCCAGGATGAATTTTGCCTCATACCCACAATATTCTTTACCATCAACAAACCAGCGAGGATCTTCTTCAGCCCCTTCGACTGCAAGATTGATTGTTTCTCCCTGCGTCCAATTTGAATGGGCAAGAATAGTTGGGTCAGGCAGCAATTCTCCAGCATCGGAATCTGCATTACTTTGGTATTCAATATGTGAGACTCCCTGCCCGGTTACCAGATCACTTCCCGCAATATTCTGCAGTAAATTGTTGATTATATCGATGTGTTCACTCTTATAGAGATAAAAAGCATTTCCCCGATAACCACGGTCGTCATTCCTGGTTGAGTGAATCCGGTTGTTTACTATCAACCAATGGGCTGAGCGCATTGGAGCTTCACAGCCCAGGGCAAATCCCGGACCATGATTATCACGCAACTCATTACTACGCATGATTATCCCTTCAGCAGAACCGTTTACTACAGAAATTCCGGCATTTCCAAAATGTTCAGGCGCATTCTGAAACGCACCACCATTTTTATTAACAATGTTGTTTAGAAGCACAGTCTCATCCGAGCCGCCCAACCAGAATCCATAACTCGAATCACTGGCATTATTGCCTTCATAGTAGTTTCGCGGCGACCATGCTTCAATGGCATTATTATTGGCATGCGAACAGTTGTTATCAATAAAGCGATTATCTATAGAGCACCAGTGATTCAGCACCCGAATAAAGATTCCATCACCACCATAAGAAAAATCGTTGCGGGAAATCACATTACGATTTGATCCATTCTCCATCAGGCAGGAAACAGAATCACGGGCATGCACCTCACCGGAGTAAATCCTCAACCCCCAGGAGAAGTTATTATCTTCTATCGCATTATCACAGGCATTACTCATTTTCAAGCATACATTTGAGCAGTACGACATAGTATTATTTCTCACAAAATTTCCATTACTGCGGGTGAGTGAAAGACCATTCCAAACTTTATCAGCACGATTACTCAATAGAATATTATGGTGGGAATCCTTCAGGATAATTCCTCCATACTCCACTATCCCGTCACCCCATCCATATTCTGTATCATTGTAGTTTTCAGAAAAATCATTGCCCTCAATAGTACAGTTTTCACAATTCTTCATAATCAAGCCGGTAGAAAACCCTTTAGCCGAAAAATTACGCAAGGTAATATTACGGCAATTCTCCATTCGAATTGCCGTACCTCTATACTCGGTATACTTAGCCGGATTATAAATTGAAAACCCTATATTATAGCAGTTTCCTAAATGATCATCTGGATCTGCCTCCCAAAGGATAGTGCCGTCAGCAGCTGTAACTGTTATATCATCAACAATAACTCGTTCATTATTGCCAACAGTAACCTGGAGAACAAATGAAAACTGATTCTGAATTTTAGTTATGCTGAGTTCCCCTGTATACCGGGGGAAGTTCCCATTTTCCACTTGCCTGAAATTATCTACCTTTCTGAGCTCATCACAATCACGCTCTTTGAGAAAGAACGAAAGAGCATCAATATCTCCAAGGTAGCTAAACTGAACTGAACATATGATTTCAGCATCTCCCACAAAGGGAAACACCTTTTCCGGTTCAAATCGTTTACTGTGTAAATAATGAATTCCGGGAACAATGAGTCCTCCGGCAGAAAACACTTTCTTGTTTACTGGAAGCGGTTCATTTTGATCAAATTGAGATACAAAACTGGCACCATTGCCATCAATAATGAAATCTGACCCGGAAACGACAATCCCTTCTCCTTCCGGCACGATGTAAGGGCCTGGAGTAAAAGTATATCCTGTAGTCAATGATCTTATTTTTAGATATTTACTCATGCTGCTTATTCCTATTAACTATAATATTCTTGTATCTAATTATGTTCCTGCGGTTACCAACTTCAATCCAGATCAGAATTGGTTTATTGCAATTAGTCTAAATCGCTATACGGATCTGCAGCATCACGCAGCCCATCACCTACAAAGTTATAAGCCAAAATAACAATAATCACGAATAAACCCGGCAGCATCAACCAGGGGTATAATGCAATAACTGTAATTTTTTGAGCTCCATTTAGCAAGGTTCCCCAACTTACTACCGGATCACGCAACCCTAATCCGAGAAAACTAAGACCCGTTTCACCGAGGATCATAGTCGGCACCATGAGTGAAGCAGTAACTATAACATAACTCATAAACGAAGGGATAAGATGCTTGGTGATAATCCAGAAATTTCCAGCTCCAAACGTAATTGATGCTGAAACAAAATCCTCTGATCGTAATGCCAAAAATTTACTGCGGGTTACTCGGGCAATAGTTGTCCAGCCGACTAGGGAGAGTAATATGGTAATCCCAAAATAAATCTTTAACGGAGACCAGTTATATGGCAAAATTACTGACAAACTCATCCACAGAGGAATCGTAGGGATGCTGATGATCGCCTCAATTACTCTCTGAACTACTGAATCCAGAAAGCCGCCTATAAATCCCGATATCCCGCCTATAATCAGCCCCAAGACCAAACTTATAGCAATGCCTATAAGGCCAACTGTTAGCGAGATCCGGCTGCCGTACAATATACGGGAAAGCAAATCGCGTCCCATTCCGTCAGAGCCAAATAGGAAAAAGGGATAATCTCCTTCAGGCTGAATAAGATGCAGGGACATTTTTTTACCGAAAAATTTATACTCTTGACCCGTTTGAAATAGCTTGAGCCTTATTTTCTGCGACTTATCGACAACATATATATTCTTGAATGTTTCTTTATCAATTGTATGTTCATATTGATAAACAAAAAGACCGTTCCAATCCAATCCAACCTTTGCCGGCGGAGTATAAAGCATATCAGTGTTAATACTCTCTGTGTTATAGGGAGCAATAAACGGCGCAAATATTGATCCAAGATAAAAGACCAGCAGAAGAATCAACGAGATTACAGCAACCTTGTGCCTCAAAAAACGTCTCGTCATGAGTACTATTGGTGAATGCGGATTTAACATGACAAGGCTCCTATATTGATTTCGATTCCGTTAGGGAGATACGCGGATCAACCCAAACAAGTGCTATGTCAGAAATCAACGTTCCGATAACTGTAAGAATACTAACCATAAAGAGAAAGCTGCCCGCCAGATAGGTGTCCTGCTGTGCCAGGGCTTGAAGCAGGAGCGGTCCCGTGGTTGGTAAATCCAGCACTTGCGAAGTGATTGCATCACCAGAAATAACCGCAGGAAGCATCCAGCCGATAGTACTTATAATCGGCAGCAGTGCCACCCTTAGCGGATGATGAAATAATATTTTCAGTTCTGATAATCCTTTTGCACGTGCTGTTCGTACATAATCCTTTTTCAACTCGTCCAGGATCATCGAACGCAGCAATCTTATCATCTGAGCTGTTCCGGCAGTACCAATCACCACGACTGGAACCCATAGATGTTTCAACATGTCAATAAACTTAGCAAAACTCCAGGCCGCCATAGAAAATTCACGCGAAAAAAGGCCTCCTATAGGTATGTTAAAGACAGAATAACCAAAATACATGAGAATTAGAGCCAGAAAGAAGTTTGGGATCGCCAACCCGATGAAACCCACAAAGGTAAACACATAATCCCCCACCGAATACTGCTTCACCGCGCTGTATATACTAATTGGGATAGAGACTATCCACGTAAACAGGATAGTGAAGATACTTATTATCACAGTCAGCCCAAGTTTTGAGAGGATCAGTTTAGATACCGACTCGCTGTACACATATGAACGGCCCAGATCGAGGTGAAAGAAATTATTCATCCACTTATAATACCGAACCGTTACATTCTCTCCCAATCCATACTCTTCCTGAAGTTCTGCCCGGATTTTCGCCTCTTCAACGCGATTGTTTATATTATACGCCTTAAGAAGATACTCTGTAAAATCACCTGGAGGAAGCTCAATTACCATAAAAGAGATAATTGAGATAAAAAAGAGAGTAGGAATCATAAGGAGAATGCGTTTGGCAATATAAAATAATATTTCGATTTTCATACGCTTCCATAAGCAACCCTCTGCCGAGCCGAAATTTGAGCATCCCGATATCGTGCAGAGGGGCCATCCGTGTACCCGTCCTTATGAGACGGGTACATATAAATAAATAACTATTTCAGGAAAAGAATTTCCGGGTGGTATCTATGGAACCATAGATCGCCCCATTCAGCGTCCTCAGGAACATTTCCAAGATTTTCACGAATGATAATTGGTTTAGGTGGATATCCAACGGTTCCAATTACAAGCACTTTCTCTGCCTGAGCTGCCCAAAGTTGTTCGCTTAAATCCGCTTTTCTTGCAGTATCAGTAGTTACCCTGATTTCATCCATAATATTATAAAGATTCTGCAACCATACTGGCGGCTCTTCACGAAGATCGTAAGTATCACTTGTCGGATCGGGATTTTCATAATAACCCCATGCTGGTCCAAAGCTTACCTGATCTGATGGCAGGTATCCAAACCCTGTTGACCACTGAAATGGAAGTGCTCGTCCGTTCCAGTTTGTTAAATGGAATGTATTAGCAGAAAGAGCATCCATGGCAGCTGCACGGTCATCTATTGGTTTGATTATCAAGTCAACACCAACCTTCCTCCACTGTGTTCTAATCATTTCAGTAATCTGGGTCTTTGTTTCCGGTTCTTCCGGCCAGTACATAATCAGGAATTCGAGCTTCTCACCTTTATAAGTTCTGAGCCCATCTGTTCCCATTTTTGCACCGATTGCATCTAGCATTTTACCAGCCGTCTCAAGATCGAACTCAGCAAAACTGGTGATCCACTCTTCGTTGAAAGCGGCATCATTTTTATTGACAGTAAACTGAACCGGATCTGCCTGTCCAAAATATATAACCTTATTAATTTCATCCCTGTCGATTGCAATAGACATAGCCTGGCGAAATTCATCTTTTTGGAAAAGTTCCCTGAAGATCGGATCATCAATAGTCTGGTTGAAAAAGTAGTTTACTTCTGATGAAGTGGCATCCTGCCAGAGTAGTGTTTTATAACCACCACGTTCCTCATTCTCTTTGTAAACTGTATAGTCACTTAATTTGGTAATCCAGGAAGCAAAATCTGATTGTCCGGAAATGACCTGCCCCTGTAGAGTTTCAGAGGAGCCTACACCTTTGAAAACCAGTTTGTCGATATAAGGCAGCTGTCGTCCTTCAGCATCGACCTTCCAATAGTAGGGGTTTCTTGTCCATTCAGACATTTCATCAGTTTTTTTGACAATTTCGTAAGGTGCAATAGTCGGCATGCCGGGATTCTTTCGGAAAACGGACCAGTTGCTAACCTTTAAACGATAGAGATCCTTATTGGTTTTAACATCATTTGCTTCACGCAGTTCTGCCAGTTTTTCTTCAGATACAAATTCCGGATGAAACTGTTTTGCATAGTGTGATGGGTGGAAAAACCAGCCAAGGTAACCAAACTGGGTTGCAAGTGTATATTCAAAGTTTGGGTAGACTTCGTTGTTAAAAGTCCAACGAACTGTGAGATCATCAATTTTTTCCACAGTTGCATTAAGGAACTCTGCCATGTAGATGCTGCTTGTTAAATCTGGATAATTAACTTCATAATCCCACCAGAACATCAAGTCATCTGCATCAAATGCATCCCCGTCTGACCATTTCATTCCTTCACGGAAGTGAAAAGTCCATACCTTAAAATCCTCCGTATGCTCCCATGCAGCAAATACATTCGGTTCAAGATTTGATTGGGGGTCGAGCCAGAGAGGTGGCTCAAAGCCAATTAAATCTAAAGACTCATTGAAGCTGATAGGATTGGTTGTAGCAACATACAAATCACCTCCGTAAGTTCCAATTTCCTCTCCCATTACAATAACCGGGTTTTTAGGAAGCCGCTTTTCAACAGAGGGAAGATTACCAGCCGCAACTTGCTCTGCAAGCATTGGGGATTCCATCTCTGTTGCAGCCGTCTGCATCTCTGTTGAAGCTTCACTCTGCCCTGCAGCCATAACGCTGAAGACCAATGAACAGAGAACCAAGAAAGTTAGCAGTTTTTTCATAATAAACTCCTTTATTAATTTTCTCCAGGTAGACCCTGAAGTTTAAGATCTTTTGTAAAATGACACATGGACCATGATTGATCTGCAGTATTAATTTTTTCTGGTGATATTGTTGAGCAAATATCCTTCTTATATATACATCTGGATCTAAATACACACCCCACATCCGGTGCCTCGGATTCCAGTTCGCTTATATCCTTTTTAGCTATAACCTCTTTCCCCACATTGGGAATAGACTTGAGCAGCAGTTCAGTATATGGATGTTTTGGATCTCGATATATCTGGCTAGCTGAACCATATTCGACAATTTTCCCTAAATACATGACCACAATCCAATCACTGACATACTGCACAACGCTCAGATCATGGGCTATGAACATATATGTCAGCCCAAACTCATCTGCAAGATCCTTAAATAGATTTAGGGTTTTTGCCTGAGAGGCCACATCCAATGCCGAAACCGGTTCATCACAGAAGAGAATTTCCGGTTCCAGAATAAGAGCCCGAGCCAGAACAATACGCTGCCGCTGCCCTCCCGAAAACTCATGCGGATACCTCTGCAGCATATCTCCATTCAATCCAACTTTTTCCAGATAAAAAACCGCTTTTTCAGTCATTTCCTGTTTAGAATTTTTTTTCTGAACCATGAGAGGTTCACATATGACATTCCTGATATTCATACGCTGATTAAGAGATGAATATGGGTCCTGAAACACATACTGGAGAGAAGGTCTTACCGCCCGCAGGTCTTTTACCGCAATTTGTGCCAAATCAAACTGTCCACGTCGGCTCGAGTTAAAAACTATTGATCCGCTGTCTGGTTTATGCAAACGGATAATTGTTCTCGCCAGAGTCGTCTTCCCACAGCCCGTCTCTCCGACAACCCCTAATGTGTGTCCACGTGAGATCGTAAAAGTGGCGTCATTAACAGCACGTAAGGTTTTTGACTTTTTGAAAGATCCTTGGGGAATCTCAAAGTTTTTACAGAGGTTCTTAACTGTCAGAATTTCATTATTCATAGCATTATTCATAAAGCCAGCATTTAACTCCTCTTTCTCCCCGATAGAAATTGGGAGGATTTTTTTCAAAACAGATATCCATGGCTTTACTGCAACGCCCGGCAAAAAGGCATCCTTTCCCACGTTCCCCGATTGATGGAACTGTTCCCGGTATCTCATAGAGTTTTTCTTTACTGCCCAAAGCCGGTCGAGCGTGAATAAGGTCTTTTGTGTAGGGGTGGAGCGGATCCTCAAACAACTCCTGAGATGTACTTTCCTCAACGATATGCCCGGCATACATCACCATAATCCTATCCGACATCTGCCCAATTACGCCCAAATCGTGGGAAATGAGCAGCATCGCCATATTACGTTCCTGTTGGATGGCTCGGATGAGACTCAATATCTGTGCTTCAATGGTCACATCAAGAGCCGTTGTAGGCTCATCAGCAATAAGCAGGCTTGGATCGCAGGATAAAGCCATTGCTATCATTGCCCGCTGACGCATCCCTCCGGAAAACTGATGGGGATACTGGCGGGAACGTTTTTCCGCATCCTTGATTCCAACATACCTAAGCAGTTCGACAACCTTATCTGAAGCCTCTTTTTTGGTAATATCGTTGTGAGCCAGAATCGCCTCGCTAATCTGGTGGTTGATAGTATGGACTGGATTTAGAGATGACATAGGCTCCTGGTAAATCATACCAATTTCACCTGTCCGTATACTCTGCATCTCCTTTCCAGCTGGATTAAGTTCTGATATTTGATACTTCTTATTATTTTTATCGGTAAAAAGTATATTACCGGTCATTGATGATTTTGGAGGAAGCATATTCATAAGCGTATAGGCCGTAACACTTTTACCGCAGCCGGATTCCCCTACCAGGCCTACTGTTTCACCGCGTTTGATAGAAAATGATATCTGTTCAATAGCAGTAAAGTATTTTTTCCCTTTCCTAAAAGAGAGTTCCAGGTCTGATACGGATAATAATTCATTCATACTCATGTTAAAAAAACTCTTCTCTTTCTTAGTATTCTAAAGTACGGATATTAATTTTTTAAATTTGGTGTACTGTTTTAGTAAAACAGTACACCAAGGATAGTAACTCACAATACTTCACTTGTCAATAATTTTTTTGTTTTTTAATGGAAGTGTTTTTTAATGGAGCGACTTGTAAATTGAAATGATCCAAAAAAGCAGTGAAAAAGAAATTTCCAATGAAACTCTGCTATACTGAAAAGTCACCAAACCAACAGTACAGGGAGAGGGCCGGCGCTTCGGCAAACCAGTCTGTTATATTATTATTGGCCATCTTTATAGATATATAATGCACCAGCTAATGGCGAAACAACTACTTCACAGAACCAGCGTCGCTGTTCATTCACATACCAGCTGCCACCTGGACTAACGGTCCCCAGGTAGAGATTTATATCACCCCTGCAATACCTGCAGGCGAACTTCAACAAACGCTTCAATGGCATCCTGCCCATCCTGATTAACTCTCAAGCGCTCTTTCACCTTGATAGGAGTTCTCAATACGGAGGTATTGTACCTGTTCAATTGGGGGAAGGAAAGAGAAAAATGTTTGGGCAGAAAAGAGTCTAACTGCCATTATTGAAGAATCTCTGCAAACCAAACTGTATGATCTGAATAATACATCAGTGCCGGTAAAATCTCTCCCAACATTCAAAGGCTCTGGTGTACGCCCCGGTATCGACTTGAATAATAGTCAGAACCTTCTGGACATTATGGACGGAGTCTCCTAGATGTATCTCTTTGATGTAACCGTCTGGGTTAATGCCCACAGGGAAGATTCTCCGGATCACAAGACTATGCACCATTTCGTCAAAACAGTATTGGAAAGTGGAAAGCCCTTTTCCTATTCTCCTCTCTGTTTAAGCGGATTCTTAAGAATTGTCACCCACCCAAAAATATTTTATGAACCAACTGACCTGGATACGGCTCTGGAGTTTGTACGAATAGTCACTGAACACCCAAATGCAATCGCAGTCCTTCCTGAAGCCTCTCACTGGCATATTTTCACACATCTCTGCATGATCACCAAACCAAAGGGCAATCTGATTCCTGATGCCTATCTCGCAGCTATTGCTATCGCCACAGGAAACACCTGGGTAACATCAGATCGTGATTTTCTCAAATTCCCCGGGTTAAAATGTAAGATACTGTAAAATTTTTATTTCACATCAATCCGTACTCTTTACTGGAATACTACAGCTTCCTAAAAGACATCCTCCAAGGCACTCAGCCCGGATACGGTATCCGGCGACCAGCCATGCAGTTCTTTGATGATTAACTCCTCCGGGAGCTCCTCAAGAAAATACTTTTCACCGGCGGCAGGCGAACTCTGAACCCAGAAAGCATTTCGGTGAAACGAAGACCGGGTTACAATTAGTTCATTCTGCGCTCTGGTCAGCGCAACATACAGAACTCTCCGCTCCTCCTCTTCTGCATCAATATCACCTAAGGACCTGAAATGCGGATAGTTTGACTGGGTAGCTCCCGCCACAATACAGATTGGCGCCTCCGTCCCCTTTGCACTATGCACCGTTATCAGTGTTACTGCATCATCAGTCGATTTTTTACTAATATCGGTATCATTCAGCGGTTCAAGAGTGAAATCATCAATAAAATCGGCAGTATTCTGATAGTTTTCGGCAACCCGTATAAGCAGTTCAAGGTCTTTAGATCGCTGTTTCCAATTATCATACCGGTCTCGCAGTGCCGAATTCAGACTTCTTGTAACGCTTTTCAGACATTTTTTCGGTGAATCATAATACTCCACCGCCGCCTGAAATGCCTCAAGTGCCGGATGTTCAGAGCCCAGGGAGTCTGAAAGTTCACGTTCAACAATTTCATTATCTACTGCTGAAGAGATGAGGGTATAAATCTTTTCTGCAGTTCTCTCCCCAATCCTTGGCCACAACTGTAAAAACCTGAGCCAGGCAAGGTCATCTTTTGTGTTGCGAACAATCCGCAGCAGAGCCAACACATCACGAACATGTGCCGATTTTGTCAGGATAGTTCCTCCTATAAATCGATAGGGGATTTCTCTGCGAATGAGTTCTGCCTCCAGGGGTTTTGCATCAAAGCTTGATCTATAGAGGATCATGATATCAGAAAGCGGAACATCGGCCTCGAAGCGTTCAAGAATGGTGTCTGCGATCCAGGAAGCCTCCTCTGATCCGTGTTCAAACTCCTCGAGTTTCGGAACATATCCGCAGGTGCCCCGGTGTGCTGTCAGCTCATTCCGGTATTCAAGCGGCGAACGATCCAAAAGCCAGTTGGAGAAATTAAGGATTTCCTGATAGCTGCGGTAATTTAGTGATAAGGGGATGGTGATACTGTCACCAAATATCTCCTGAAACTGATACACATGGCGAAACTCTGCTCCCCGGAATCGATATATTGACTGAGCCGGGTCGCCTACACAAAAGAGTCTTACTCCTTCATCAGCAAAATGTTTTAATATTTCGAACTGGATGGGATTGGTATCCTGCATTTCATCAACCAGAACCTCATCAAATAAGGTACAGACTGCCTGTTTCAGTTTTGGTTTCTCTTTTAATGCATTGGAAAATCTTTCCAGGAGGTCGTCATAATCAAGGTAACCCCTGCTCTCTTTCGCGTTTTGATATTGAGAAAAGAGCTCACAACTGGCAGTAATGGTATCCGGTTCAAGGTCACTTTGTGCTTCAAGATACTCTTTCGGGCCCTGGCAGGTGTTTCTGCTGTAGGAGTAGTAGGTAAGCAGCTGTCGGGTTTTAGGGAATCCCTTCCTTCTCTTGCCAAGAGTTTTTATATACTCTTTGCGGATAAGACCCATCAAACTATTTTGATCATCGGTGTCGATGATACTCAGGCCTGAGATGGCGAAGCTTTTGGGAAGTTTGATCATTACTTTCAGACAGAAGGCATGAAAAGTTCCCGCCTGCATCTGCTCAGAGGCTGCCCCGATTTCGCTTTTCAATCGCAGCTTAATCTCCCGGGCTGCCCGATTTGTAAAAGTCATAATCAGAATGCGCGATACATCTGTCCCGGTTGTGTACAGGTGTGCGGCTCGTGCAATTATTGTTCGGGTTTTTCCACAGCCTGCACCTGCGGTAACAAGTATGTTCTTTGCATCCCCGGTGTAGGTTACTGCCTCTTTTTGCTGTTCATTTAGTTCCATTAATTCCCTCCACATCTGTTTAGTGGTTATCACATACTACCATGCATTGGGGAAAACGTTTAGGAGGGACGGAGGTTTTTCATAAAAACCTTTTGCTTTTTGGATTTTCAAGTAAAACGTGTCTGGGAAGGCTCCGAAAAAAGGCACCTAAAAACAATACTTCTTGCATACGTGTATAAATATGCATTATCTGTATGCCTGTTCACAGACTATTTTACCGTTGTATACCTGAAAACAGCTGTTTTCATCTTCACCTATCAATATATGCTCAATTGGCTTTTTAAGGCTTCGGTTTTCACTCGCTTCCTGTCGTGCAGCACCGCATCGTCTCATATACAAAGGAAAAATCAATAATGGTATCGATTTTTACCAGCAAGTGATCTTTTGTACCAATCGTTCGAATACCATCTCATCAAACAGATCTCGTTGTCCAATATGTTTATTAAGCATAGAGAATTACCTCTCAAGAAACTGTTTCTTTTAGCTGCTTTTAGTATAACAGAATCTCCGATTGGCAGCAAAAATACTTGGTATTTCAGTGGCGAACATACATGGTGTGCTGCTGTCTTTTAGTATTTATGCAATAAACGGTGTATATTTATTACGTGGTGTGAGTTTTTCGGAGCTTTCCCTGGTACGTTTTACTTTTGCATCCAATCAAGAGTGCTTGTTCAGGTACATGTTGTTATCAACCTTGATGTACAATTCATCAAAGGATAAATCTTCACTGTGAACTTGAAAACCATAACTGAATTGAAGATTATGTACTTGTGCAACCAGGCTGGCTTTGCACAAGGCAACTATGTCCTGAATAATCGTCTCATCTTCTTGTGTATTATTTTGGATGACTATAATGAATTCATCACCTGCCAAACGCGAAATCATCTTTTCACTGGGAAAAACCCGCTGTAAAATATTTGAAAACTCAATTAAGACCTGGTCTCCAATATGGTGACCGAATTTATCGTTGATTGCCTTAAATCCATCAAGATCAATCATCATTATCTGAAAGTCTCGCTTTTCTTCTATAAGAAACTTGACATATTCTTCATAAATGGCTCTGGAATAGAGCTGGGTAAGATAATCTTTTTCACCTGTCGTCATTTCCAAAAAAGCATAGGCAATAAGTATCCCTAAACTCACGGTAGACCAGGAGAAACATAACTGTATATAAAAAATTTGAATGATCATACCAATAATGGGTAATGCAAAAAACAGCAGAACAAACAGAACAACCCTCGTATTTGTTTTGTTTCGATTTTTATACAACAGAATATAGACATACAAATATATTCCGAGAATGATCAGGTAGTTTATCCATTGCAATGGTGCAGCTGCATATATACCAGTTCCTCTATCAATAGTGAAAAAGACCGGATAAAAGAAATTAACAATTAACAGGAGAACTACGATTATCGCAGGAATAAGACAATACAGACACCTCTTCAATCTGCTTCGGTCGTTAAGAATTTTGTAATCAGCATAAGCTACTAAAGAACCAGCTAAAACCGGACCTAACAGCACTAATAAAAAGTTTGATCCGTAGCTTATAATATATCCGATCCCTGTCGAATTTCCATCGGAAATCCAGGTTATGGGCTCCATCACGAGGGCAATAATATTGATTATTATTACCATTTTAAGCAGTTTCTTTGAATAAAACTCAACTTTTGATCTAAGCTGGATGAGAATGAGCACCACTACCAGTATCATGATAGCATAGATATTTATCTGAAATTGCACCACATAGTTAACCACTAACAAAACTCCTTTTTCACCAACTTATAGGTACTGAAATTAGTTCATTGTATATCGAAGTTATCAAGAGTACAAATATAATATCATTCCCCCAGATTAATGGTACCGGTCATTACTCCGGTTTTGGTTCCCGTGATATCCTACCAAAGTTGATGTACAGAATCTTTAATCAGCTCTTCATAGACTTCCCGGACCTTCTGCATAACATCTTTAGAAAGAGATCCTGCATCTGAAGCTTTTACATTGGCCGCTACCTGAGCAGGTCGGGAGGCTCCTGGAATAATGGTGGAGACTTGATCGTAAGCCAGTATCCAACGGAGAGCTGCCTCTGCCATAGGTGCTGGCAAAAACTTCTCAAGTCGACTAACTGCTTCCAGCCCCAGTTTCCATGGTACCCCTGCGAAAGTCTCACCCTTATCGAAAGCGGCTCCATCGCGGTTGAAATTCCTATGATCTCCAGGGGCAAATGTTGATTTTGCAGTGAATTTTCCTGATAACAGTCCACTTGCCAGTGGAACCCGTATCAGGACAGCCCTGTTCAGTTCCTCAATTCGTTTAAAAAAAAGTTCAGCCGGTCGTTGCCGAAACATATTGAAAATGATCTGTACTGATTCAACATTCGAATATTCGATTGCTTTCAATCCCTCTTCAATCTTCTCTATACTGACACCCAGATGCTGTATCTTCCCCTGCTCTTTCATCCGATCAAACGCTTCAAAAATCTCCGGGCGGTAGTATACTTCGACAGGAGGACAATGCAGCTGGATCAAATCGAGTGTCTCAAAACCGGTATTCTTCAGGCTGGCCTCAACAAATCCGGTCAGAGCTTCAGGAGTATAGGACTGAGAGATATGGGGAGTCAGAAAACGTCCACACTTGGTAGCAACATAAATCTGCTCTGAACGGGTTTTCACTACCCTGGCAACTGCTGCTTCGCTCTGTCGATTCTCATACACATCTGCGGTATCGATAAAGTTGATCCCCTGATCAACAGCTTCATTAAGTATGCTCTCTGCCAGGGGGTCATCAAAGCCGCTTCCCCAGGGATCACCTACCTGCCAGGTTCCCAGAGACACCTCAGAGACATTCCAGCCTGTTCTTCCAAATTTTCTATATTTCATTCTGTACACTCCTATCAGTTAATAACTTTTCGCGAGGTCTGATCAACTTCCGACAAATTCAGCTTTCGCTGTTGGCCTGGGAGCTTTTATTACCATGAACCGCATCGGGATGCTGCTTTCATTATACCAGCAATGTACAATATCTTTTGGACTTTCAATAAGCGAATCTTTAAAAACTTTTATCTTCTTATTGGGATTTTGATATTTTTCGAAATGCTGTCCAGATTTTTATAATGAGATCACTACAGCCGTTTCAGACCGGATTGACTCCTCGGCTGCTTCTAAGGCAATCTGGGCCCATAAAGCATCCTCCATAGTAGATAGAATTTCTCCACTTCCATCACGGACTAAATTAACAAATCTCTCAACTTCATTCGTGATAGTGTCCTGATAAGCTGTGTAAGTATGAGAATGGGAGATTCCCTTCTTCACTTCTACCCAATCCTGATAAGTATAGTGCCCTGTTCCAGCCGTACCGATTAATTTCATTGTGCATGTCCACGGAGCAGGAGATAAATCGTCAGCAGCAAAACTGACACTTAAATGGGCAAGTCCCCCTGATTCCATTTGGAAAATAACCATTGCCAAATCCTCTTTATCCGGCTGCAGAGGATGTTTTCTATTGCTTTTCATCGCTATTGCTTTAACCGGTCTCTGTCCGGTGACAAACATTAACGTATAAAGATTATGCGTCAGCAGCTGCCGAATCACCCCTGGTAAAGTTGATGTCCTCTCGTCATTGTGATAAATATTGTACATCACATAACAGGAAACCAAATCCCCCAGATCCCCATTTTTCATAAGCTTTTTTGTCCGCATCAAGCTTCCATCATAGATCATATTATGACCCGGTAAGCAAAGACGCCCTGTTTCTTTTGAGATTTTCTGTAATTCTCTCACCTCTTCTCTTGTTGCACATAAAGGTTTCTCGACTAATACATCTTTACCTGCTTCCATTGCCATTTTTGCATATTCCAAATGTGTTTCCAGATTGGTGAGTATACACACAGCCTGAATATCGGGGTCATTCACCAAGGCTTCAGCAGAATCAAAGAGTCGACAACCCTCCTCTTCTGCCCTCCGCTTACCCGTGGATACGGTTCGGTTCCAAAGACCAACCAGACGAACATTTTCTATCTCTTTTATGGCACGGCCGTGAAGTATCGAGATTTCACCTCCACCAATAAAACCTATTCCTATTATTTTTTTCTCCATATCACATCCCTCCATAAACAGGTGAATTTTAATTGATTGTTGTTCTTTCAAAATTATTAATTTTGAAAGAACAACAATCAATTAAAATTCACCTGTTTATGGA
>JABMQR010000261.1 GCA_013202335.1 Bacteroidota bacterium | reverse complement strand
TTATCAAATTCATCTTTATAGTATTTAGAAGCCCACGTTTTAATTGAATCGAACAATTCATTCAGTAGCGTTGATATTATGAAGTGTAAAGGGATGTCAAAGGCTTCTTGTCGGTCAGGAGTCATGTATCGTGGGAATGCGAAATACAAATCGTCACATCGGTAGTAAATGCCTATATATGTAAGTTTGTCTGGAATATCTTCGTTGATAATTAAGTGGTGCTGAAGGCTTAGGCTTTTAAACACAGTGCTTTTGCCACAACCACGCGGCCCAGTCAGCACTAAATTATTCCTTGTTTCAATATCTGAAAGGCCAAGGAAGCGATCGGAATAGAGAGCTCTTAGTAGGCCGTGTGAATCCCCAATTTGTTCACAACTGAGATATTCAAAAGGATCAGTTATTTCCTTAACAGCTTTATCTGTCTGAATTTTATCAAACTCAGAATCAATTTCCTTAAGCCGATCAAATAGCTTTCGAGGACGACGTGCATAAGGATCACGAGTTGTATCGGTTTCCACCAGATGCTTTGCCAAAAAATGATCATTTAGGATATTGAAGGTAAACTGTTCAAGAGGTACTGAACCCTGATAATCAACATTTTCCAAAAGATCTTTAAGTATAAAGGCAAGTTGTTCAAAATCATCCTTTTCAGTCCCATTTTCGGATGCTGAAGTTGTGCCAAAATCAGTTACCCGAAAAGCATAGTTTGGCCCCATAAGTGATGTGGATTGATCTTCAACCAGAATATTGCCAGAATGCAGGTCACCATGTTGGAATGATCTCTCGTTCATCTCATTAAAGAGATCAAACATCGTTTTTAGTAAATCTGTTATGAAATTAACAGATACATTATCCTTATTGTGTTGAATATGTTCTTTAAGATTTTTCCCAAGGATATAATCTGACAGCAATAGTACACAATCTATATCATGGTCTGTATCCTGCCATTTGCCAAAACTGAAGAACCTAACAACAATCTGAGGATTGAGACTATTAGCCTTCTGGAATTCTTGTTTCCAATTTGGGTTTAGATTTTGTCTGGGAATAATTTTAATGGCAATATCATGTCTGAGTTCATCTGAGTGTGCTCGAAAAACATGTGCATTCATACCAGATCCCCTGTACTCGACTATTATGTATTTCCCCTGTTGGTCTGGCACCTGCTTCCCGATAAACCATTCTACATTTGGCAAATATTTTCGCATTCTACACCTTCTGAAATATTAAAAAATGTTCCGTCTTAGTACCTCTGCAATCTCGGCGCGACCTCCGAATATCGGGAATATGATCTTCCATAACCTCTAATAGTTTCAATGATGGGGCATAATCCGCGACTATGTTGCAAACAAAATGAGACAGATGAGTTTTAGGTCTACTTGCTATTCGTTCCCCCACAATAATTACACAATATCCATTTGTTTTTAACGATGAATTTACCTTTTTGATTAAAGAAGCCATCGTTATTTTGAAAGCTTCTTGCTTTTGAATCAATTTGTCTCTTTCTGTAACTGAATAATTTGGGTTAATAAACCATAATCTTAATCGGTTATCTCTATTATAGTCCAAGGCATTCATGTATGGTGGGCTGGTTATCAAACAATCAAAAGATTCCGGCAAGTTCAAGCTGCTTACAGAACAATACTTATGGATTGAATTCCCGTTCGTTGGAATTTCTGGGCACCGTGCATAAGCCCTTCTAATCTTGGATAGTAAGCGAGGACGCAATTCTCGATATCGATATAATTCAGGAAATTGATTACTCGGATATTTCTTTTTTCTGAGATAAGGAACCAAATGACTACTCGGATAGGATAAAAAGCCTGGCCGCTGATGGTGTAGTATTCCAAGAAAGCAAGCGAACAGGAAATTGTTTTCATATTTTTTACAAACTGTTGCAAATTTGATAGCCTCTTTAAGCGTTCGAGGATGAAAAAACTGTCGTACCCATGCGGGCACTTTCCTCAAATCGGGAGCAGGAAGTTTATGTGACTGATTCAAGGCGCCTTCCGCTTGCGTTAAAGCGCATTCAAGTGAGGGTGGCGACTTAAGCTTAGCCTCACATAAAATCTTTGCATACGCGCTAATATCACCAGTAAATGCTCTTCGCCCTTGCAG
>JABMQR010000260.1 GCA_013202335.1 Bacteroidota bacterium | reverse complement strand
TACTGATGAAAAAACAAACATTTTTCATGCAAAACCTCCCCAAACCAGAATTTTTATCATTTTCGATTTGCTTTTTACTTTTTCCGGTTGGATCTTTTTAGCAGCTTTTCTGAAAATATGGTGTTTTCGGACGGGCACTAAATACAAAAGCGAAAGGGAAAATAGTCCGAAGATTGGGAGTTAACATATTTGGAAATCCCAAATATGACAAACTGCTCAGCCGGAAACCCCATGGACCAGGTCAGGCAAAAGGGGTAAAGAGACGAAGGAAGGAGAGCGAATACGGTCTCCAGCTAAAAGAGAAACAAAAACTGAGATTTGCTTACGGACTTAACGAGCGGCAGTTTCTGAATACCTTTAAAAAAGCAAAAAAACAGGGAGGAAAGACCGGCACAAACTTCATGGTAATGCTGGAACAACGCCTTGATAATGTCGTCTGCCGACTGGGTTTTTCAGCAACCAGATCACAGGCAAGACAGTTGGTAAGTCATGGTCATGTCAGAGTCAATGGGAGCAGGGTGACGATACCCTCCTACCTGATTTCAGAAGGTGATACCGTGGAAATACATTCAGGAAAATCGTTGGGACAGCTTGTACGTGAAAAAATGGCCGCTTCAGGCACTCCAGTACCTGTATGGCTTAATTTAGATCAGGATGAGCTCCGGGGTAAGGTCGTAAGACTGCCTTTCAGGGATGATATTCCCTCTGTAGCAAATGATCAGATGGTAGTGGAATACTACTCCAGATAGCGTTAGCGCTTACAACTTTGTAAAAGTAGTCTAAAGTATTAGTTATTTTGAATAACCGAGGCTCTGTAAGCTGGAAAATTATTATTCCGGCTGCAGAACTGGTTTATAAAAATACAGATTCAGGTTTCTAATCTCCAGATTCTTCTATATTATTCATTTTTTCATCAAGTAATACATCAATATTCCGTATATGATGACGAAATTGATCGCTGGTCTTCAAGTAGTCGCCTTCCTCTATCAAGTCCAATAATTTTTTATGACGCTTAATCACCGAAGAGAGGTATGGGGTATCCATTTGGGAGTCTTGAATCTCTTTAACCATAAACTGCTTCATAGTATTGTATAGATTATGGAATATTGCGTTGTTGCAGGCCTGTATGATATGTCCATGAAAATTGTAATCAGCTGCCAAACGCTTTTCATCAGAATTATCTGCAATAGCTGCTTCCATATCTCTGATATCCTGTCTCAGATGATCCATAGTCACTTTTTTCAGATTTGTATCATTCTTTCTAAATTCCATTAAATACCATAACCCCTGTTGCTCCATGATTATCCTGAGTTCAATTATTTCTGTAAAATCCTTATGACCAAGGAGCATAGACCATTCAAGTGCCTCAGATGAAATGTTTGAGCTTTCGCAGATAAAAGTTCCTTTCGGATTTCGCAGCTCAATTACCCCAATGTATTGAAAAATTTTCAGTACTTCCCGGATTGTAGATCGGCCGACACCGAACATCTCAGCAAGTTCATATTCATTGGGCATTTTATCATTTGGCTTGAGAGTTCCGGATGCAATCAACTCTTTGAGCTGTTCCATTACCTGAAATGTGACTGTTTTCTGTTTTACCTGTTGTATCTTCATTTCAACCTCTTGCTTCAGAGTCTGATTCAGTACTGCATGCAGAATTTGGAAAGCCGGAAAAAGATTAAAAAAATTATAAATTTTTTATTGACATTATTCAAGAGCATGCTATTATGTGATCATAACATCATCAGACCATATGATGCAATACAAATTTAGGAGACTAGAATGGAAGCAAAAGATAAAAAGTGGTTTACTACAGATTATCCCAATATATTTTTTGAGGATAATGAAGTCGGCAAAATGAAAAAAAGAATTTTTGACGCACCTATGAGTGATATAGAAAAAATTCTTGAAGACTATGGGGTCGGAGCAGAATCCGAATTAGGTAAAGCAGGCTGTTATATCCAAAATACCCCCCGTATGGAAGCTATCGAGAAAAGAAGGAAGAATGATATTGTAATGGTTCCTATCGGATGCAGTGAAAACCATGGTGATCATGCTAATACCGGTCTGGATACTTTTATGGTTACCCAGATCTGTGAAGCAGTACGTCGAAAAACCGCCAAAGAGGGTAAAGAAGTTAACCTTGCATTTACCCCGATAAATTACGGTGGTCACCCCTATCATCATATGGGAATGCCGGGAACCGTAATTATTCCACCGGAAGTTGTTCGGGAAATGCTTATCTATACTATGCTCGGATTGTGGAACGATGGATACCGGAAAATAATTCTTGTAAATAATCACGGGCACCTCTGGACGCTTGTTGATGCTATCCAGGAATTTATGAAACGATTCCAGCTTCCGGCAATAGTGCAGGTTATTGACTGGCACCGGGCAGTACGTGAATTTTTTATACCAGTTGATCGTAAAGACAGCCTGACCTCAAACTTTATCCATGCTGATGAAGCAGAAACAGCTGTAGGACTCCTGATGTTTAAGGATATGATTAATATGGAGTATGTGCGTGATGCAGAGGGAGAAGGATTTCTTCCTGATGGCCACTTTGACCTCTCTGTTGATCCCTTTCGCCGACCTCATCGCTGGTCTGAGGGGGAAGGTCACTTTGCTATTGAGCGTTTTGCAACCCCTGAAGGAGTTGTAGGCTGCCCAAGCAAGGCAACAGCTGAAAAAGCGAAACGACCAATTGCTGCAATTCTGGAATACCTGAATCTTATGGTTAATGATATTCTTGATGCATTCCCGGCAGGAAAATTACCGGATAAAGTGTCACTTCGGACGCAGGAAGAGCTTGCACCTTTTGTAAAAGAACCCTGGTCTGAAGGCTGGAAATCGGTATATGAACTACCCCAGATCGGGCCATTTCATAAAGGGTAATGTAGATGAAAATTAGTACATGCCTATCCACCAATCCTGCAAAATTTGAAGCCGTTCCCTTTAAGGGAAATTTTGAGAGCAATGTGGCTGAAATAGCAAAAATGGGATTTGACGGGATTGAACTGGCAGTACGGGACCCCCTCATTATAGATCAGGAGAAAATTATCGGAAAAATATTCCAGGCCGGTATGGAAATACCGGCTATTGGAACCGGTCAGGCCTGGGGGGAAGAGGGATTGTCATTTACTGCGAATGATTCGGAAATCAGAGAACAGGCAATTGAAAGAGTGATATCCCACATAGAACTCTCAAAAAAAGCTGGTTCTGTGATAATCATCGGCCTTTTACGTGGAGTCCCCGATCCTGCTGTTCCCAGGGATACTGTAGAGAGCTGGATGCTGGAAGCCTTCACCTATTGCGCCCAAAAAGCAGCAGCTACTGATGTGCGTATGGCGTTTGAACCGATAAACAGGTACGAAACCTCACTGCTGAATGGCGTAAGGGAAGGGCTGGAATTTATTGCAAAAGTGGGACAGGATAATCTGGGTATGCTTCTTGATACATTTCATATGAATATTGAGGAGCCGTCCATTGAAGAAAGTATAGCATTGGCAGGAGATAGAATTTTTCATTTCCATTATGCTGATTCCAACAGATGGTATCCGGGAGCCGGGCATCTTGATTTTCACTCTATTCTGGAAACATTATATAAGACTGGTTATTCGGGATATATATCAGGGGAACATCGACCTGATCCCGAACCTGTAACAGCAGCCCGGAATGGATTGTTGTATATGAGAGAAATTGAAAAAAGATTATCAATTAGGTGAGGCTCTTTCAAAATTATTAATTTTGAAAGAGCTGCCGATTAGTCAGAAGTTTTTGGTTTGTGATAAAGTGTTACTTTATAATAATATAGATACTTCCAATCAAAAACTTCAAATCCATGTATTCATAGATCAGGCTAATTTCTGGTAAATCGGAATAAAACGAAGTTTTATTCTTTGATTTATGAAATAGTCTCAGGAGATTATTAATTTAAGAGGAGATATTGTATGAAAGCAAAAGTTGCATTTTTATATGGTCCGGAAGACCTGCGGATAGAAGAAGTAGAGGTGCCGAAACTGAAGCCCAATCAGGTGCTGATAAAAACAGGTGCTACCGGTATTTGCGGTTCAGATGTTGAATGTTATGAGGGCGCCTCGGCTGAAGGCCGGTATGATCTCGCACCCTACACCCCCGGACATGAATGGGGTGGAGAGATAGTCGAAGTTGGCAGCGATGCAGCCAGCCACTTTCAGGTAGGAAATAAAGTTACCGGTGACTGTGTAATGGCCGATGGGGTTTGCGGTAACTGTAAAGATGGCAGAATGCCGTCCGCCTGTCTGAATATGCGTGAAATTGGTTTTCGTCCTGATTCTCCCGGCGGGTTTGGTGAGTATATGGTGGTGGAAGAGCAGTATGTTCACCGAATTCCTGATCACTGGACATTTGCGGATGGAGCCTGGGTAGAAACATTTTCCATTGGTTATTTCGGTATTTGGGGAAATAACGGGTATATTGATGCCAGTGATACTGCCGTAATTCTCGGGGCAGGTCCCGTAGGCCTGTCAGCAGCTATGGTGGCAGCAACATCAGGGGCAAAAACGATTGTTATAGACCCCTTAAAACTGCGAAGGGATACCGCTTTACGCTACGGAGCTGAAATTGTTTTGGATCCTTCTGAGGGAAATATTGCTGAGCAGGTAATGGAAGCAACAAACGGTCATGGTGGTGATATTTGTGTTGAGGCATCAGGCAATGATAATGCCATAGCTTCGCTCTTTGATATTGCTGCTCACAGTGGCCGGATACGATTAATCGGTCACTCTATTGGTAGGAAAGTACCTGTTGAAATTGGTAAGACGATATGGAAAACATTAAACATATCCGGTTCAGGCGGTACAAAGGATTTTGGGCAGCGCACTATCCGGTTTATGGACAGAATCCGTGACACCTATGATTTTGGTGCACTGAATACTCACCACTTTAATTTTAACGACCTGCACAAGGCTATGGATGTAGCAATACATAATAAAGATACTGCTCTGAAAGTTATGCTTAATTTTGACTAATTGTATAGTGATAGCTTAGGACAGCAAGCAGGCCGGCAAACATGAAATTGTCGGTCTTGCTCTATTTCTACACGGCAAAACGCAGAACATTCAGGAGTATATTCAGATGAAATGGTTTCCATCCAGCTCAGCCGCCTCCCTCATTCCTCTGGCAATAAAAGTTGCTGCCTTAAAAATGAATATGCATAACCTGGGAACTGTCCAGGTGTATGAGGAATCAAAGCAGGAAAAGAAGGACGGCGCTTTTTTTATTATGAGGGTTTCTGATAAAGATTGGCTTGTCGTGATCTCAAAGAAGGAAGAGATCTGGGGATTTGAGGGGGAAAAGTCAATAGACGGTCAGAGACAGTATAAAGTATGTCCGCTTTCCGTCGCCAATTATAAAACATTAGCATTACTATTTCCCTGGGTGAACCCTACTACAGCCGGGAGAAGTCAAACTACTTTCGGTGTTGGAGATCGACTCGGTATTGCAGGGGATGGTCATATAGCGGTTTTTAAAAAGCATCCCGTAGTTCCGGTACTGGCTCAGCAGTCTATGCGGGAGTTGGATTTGACGGGGAGATCCTATAGTGATGTAATAGCGGCGGCCGGCTGGGCGGTGTTCAGGAAAGGATACGCAAAACCCTGGGTCGCTGATGGGGATCACCTGAAACATGCTGTTGATATCAGGAACGCGGTGGACCAGGGGTGTACTATGATAACCGCAGATCTATCTGATCATCTTTTTATGGGAACCGGGGAAATGCATCCAAAAGCGAAAAAAATCGCATACAATAATCTGGATACATCATACAGAGAGAGGGTGGAAGAAGCTTATACCAGCAGGATTATGCTAAAAAGCGGGATAGCACTGGAATACTCCAGGGATACCCTGGTTGATATTGTACTGACCTATAAAAAGGCGATTGAGTTTGCCGGAGAATTATACCAGGCGGCAGTTTATCAGGGGAATGATCTTGATTTTGAGATATCAATTGATGAAACATCCCTTCCCACCTCCCCTGAAGCACACTATTTTGTAGCAAGAGAACTTGCCGCTGCTGAAGTGGAATTCACCTCCCTTGCTCCCAGATTTGTCGGTGAGTTCCAGAAAGGGATCGATTATATCGGGAACCCGGCGGAATTTGCAGATGATTTTTCGAAGCACGCTGCAATTGCAGGGGAGCTTGGGTATAAAATCTCTGTTCATTCTTCAAGCGATAAATTTTCAGTATATCCCGCGATCGGCAAATTAGCCCGCGGAGCCTATCATGTAAAAACCTCAGGAACTAACTGGCTTATTGCCCTCGAAGTAATTGCACGCATGAATCCGGGACTGTTCAGGGTTTTGTTCAAGTTCTCTTATAGTGTTTTTCAAACAGCTGTAAAGTATTATCATGTAACACCGGATATGGGTATAGCTACAAATATTGATACACTCATCAGCGGTAACCTGATTACGGTATTTGATAATCCTACTGACAGGCAGGTAATGCATATTGCCTATGGTGAAATGTTTAAAGATGCCGAACTCAAGACGCAAATATTCAAAGTGCTTCAGGAGCATATATCTTTGTACTGGGAGCGGCTTGAAAAGCATATTGGCCGGCATCTGGAACTGCTTGCTGATTAGTGTTAAATTAGTGTTCTCTAGAGAAACTCCGTAGATCTGAATTAGAGATGTTTTCGAGCCCATATAATTGTATGTATAAACAACCGGGATAAGTGCATAGATGACGAAATCGAGGAGTATATCCAGATAACCGCCAAAATCTGTTTTGTTATTTGTGACTCTTGCAACGGTTCCATCATATCCATCAAGCACTCTGTTAAGAATCCAGCAGGAGAGTGCCCAGTAGGGGTGCTGCAGTAGAACAAGCACCCCTGAACCTGCACCGGCAAGAAAAGCAAGAACCGACAACGTATTCGGTTTTATATACCGGCCAATTATTCTGGCAGAGGGGATGAGCAGCTTTTCTTTCAGCGGTCGGGTAATTCTATAGCTCTGATTGCAAACTGTTAAAAATCAGAGATAATATGATTATACCACCCCCAATTAGTGTATATATCCCTATACCCACCAATGCGAAAGTCGTTTGTTTACTTATATGATCTTTGAGATAGATTCTGCCTAAAATGAGTATAAAAAAAGGTGCTGTTCCCTGGATAAGGAGAGAATCTGCAGCACTGGTGTTTTTCATTGACAGCACATAGAAACATAATGACATGCAGGTAAAAATAGATACTGGTAGCCCCTGAATGAGGGTTTTCGAATATTCTTTAACAGTTTTATTAGGTTTTCTGCGGATGATTAACCAAAATATGATTGAAATAAACATGAAGAGTGATCGCCAGAATAATATATCCCATGATGATATATCGAGAAGGCGTATACCGACACCACCTGTGCTCCAAACTATTGGAGCCAATACTGTCATACCTATCGCCAGGATTGATACAGGTGGAGATGTTTTTAAATTAGGCATGGATTCAGCTATGCGTTTGTCTTATTAGATTGGAAATGTTCAGGATATGCTTCCGCATCTGTGCCTGAGCCAGCTCCTCATCCTGTTCTTCAATAGAAGTATAAATATCAATGTGTTGTTTAAGAGCTTTTTCTGATTCACCACTTATTTGGCGCAGATGAGATTCCCGTTCAATTTCCAGAAGGTTACCACACATTGCTACGAATTGTTCAAGTACATGATTATGAGTTGCCTCAGCTAAAGCTCTGTGAAAGGAATTGTCACCGATAAAACCTGACTCACCCTGGTTAATCTCATCCTGCATAGCTATAATAGCCGCTTTAAGTTTCGTAAGGTCTTCTTTTGAGCGGCGTATTGCTGCCAGTCTGCTCACTTCAATTTCAAGTACGAGTCTGACTTCCAGTAGTTCAATAATAAAATTTTCATTTTGAAGTAGTAATGTGGAGAAGGGTGAAATAATAGTATTTATAGTAAGTTGTTTTATGAAAGTACCGCCATTAACCCCAACTTTGGATTCCAGGTATCCCATCATTTCCAGGGTGCGTAGAGCTTCACGTATTGACGGTCTGCTGACATGCATCTGCTCAGCAAGTTCCCGTTCAGATGGGAGTTTATCTCCTGGGTTCAACACACCTTGCTTCATTAATTTCTGCAGTTGATTGGTAATCGTTTCATACAACCGTATTTTTTTAACCGGTTCTATCATATAGGTTCTCCAATAGGGGAAATACTCCCCTGATCTAATGGTAACACCTTTTGCAATCTTTGGAAACACTTTTTTTACATATGTTTTAATACCGCATATGTTTTAATAAATTTAATAATGTGTAATACATTCTTTCTGTTTAGATCGATGACTTCTTCTTCAAAATTCTATCATGAATTATGGTTATTAGACCGAGCAGTGCGTATGCGGCAATACCAAGAATCATTACCCAATTATATCCTGCTGAAAGCGCAATAACCATCGAGAAGACTCCGCCAAAAAGTGAAGCCAGGCTGTTGAATCCTATCATCCATGAATACTCAGCTCTGGATTTTCTTACTAACTCATTGCGTTCCAGAAGTATAGGAAAAAACATACCCATTATGAAGAATGTCGGCATAACAGCAATTATTGTAATAAAGAATTTATATACTGATCCTGAATTACTTGTAACTTTGAGAAAAAAGTCAGTAAGAAAGGACCCTGAAATCAGTATAATTAAAAGTATTCCAAGAGCTGCAGAAAAATTCCTTCTGGATGTAAAATTTGCTGACAGTAAACTGCCAGCCCCGCTGCTGATTAGTATGATTGATAAGACTATGGCAAGAGCCAATGTCTGATGCTGCCAGTAAAGAATGAATTGCTGTAAAAAAGCAATTTCAATAAGCATATAACCAACACCAATAGAACCGAAGGATATGAATTGCATTATCGATATACTGGATAGCGGGAGAGATGATGGGAATTTCCCTTTCAACAGAAAGAGAATAAAAATAATTATTAGAAATAATGCAGTAAGGATTGAGACAATGACTATCTCTGAGGGGAGATTTTTGCTCATTTGATAGAAAAAGGGTGAGTTGTCCGATACTCTGCCTATGCTTTCGCTATTTGTTTCAATTAGCTGTTCAAGGTTTTGATAACCATGAGCGATATCATAGAGACCTGGGTTAAACTCATACACGGTGTGTGAAATACCTCTCGAGTCTTTGGTGATATTGGTTTGCTGAGGCATATCCGGAATGAAATTTGTATTTCCCCGAAGTTCAAGTATATCCATTATTTCATAATAGCTTTCAACCTCATCTCTGGTAAAAGGTTCATTTTTGATGATTAGCGAAGGAGAGCTGTCGTTTCCGATAGTAATTATACGTTTCATAGCATTTTCTACAGATACACCTTGCTTCTCAAAAGCAGCAATTGCATTTACTGCAAGTTTCATTAATTCGTTGGGATAGTGGGCAACAATAACGAGAAAACCCTGATTTTCCAGACTATCAAAGTATTCAGTAAATGCATTATAGGTAAAAAGATAATTTTCTGTTAATGCCTGATTTCCATAGTTGCGTGCACTTTTGGTAATAGGAAGCGACATGAGGATCAGATTGTATTTTTTGCTTGAAGAACGAATGAATGAGCGGCCTTCTCCTTCTATAAGGGTTACCTGAGGATTTGCAGTATATATTCTGCCATTATAGGTATTATAATTTTTAGCAATCTTTATAAAGTCGGGGTTTATCTCTACTGCGTCAATATTCTGGTAACCGGCAAGGAGAACGGTTACCACATCAATTCCCCCTCCGCTTCCAATAATCAGGGCATTTTCTTTATTTGTATTTTCAACAGCAAGCAATGGTATCCCACCCATATACTGGTATAAGAGGGTGTCTGCTATATCTCTGGAAACCTGTCCGGATTCCATATTGATCATTTTTGTACCGGCAGCTCCATCAATAAACATTGTCTTGAAAAGCGGATTATTTGTTTCTACAAGATCGACACGTCCAAATGATGACCAGTGTGTCTCGGTGATAACAGGATCTTTGTCAGTATCGTTAAGCATAATTGTCATCTCTTTCATTAAAGAGTTCTTTGGCATTATTTGAATAGATAGTGAGAAGATTATTACAATGGAAAAAACAGAGATTAGCAATATGATATTCAGCAGCCAACCAGTTTTATTGTTATAGATAGAAAAGTAGATAAGCATGCAGGAAAAACTAATCACTAATGAAGCAATGACGGAGGCAAGTAACCCTCCTGCAAGATTTAGCAGAAGAAATGCTGCTACAGAACCAAATGCGGCACCTGTAAGATCGGCACCATACAATTTCCCCGTCTTTTTTTTTGATTTTTGAAATATAAGCAGCTGAAACATACCAATACATAAAAACACAAAGAATGTTGCTAGAAGGGAGAGAATAACTGGTCCCTGATTCACAATAATGAGTATCATAATTCCGAGAAGTCCTGAAGGAAGTGGTATTATCCAGCGTAAAAGATGTTTGCGGGTACTTTCAGAAAGTAGCCGCATCAATACTGATCCAAAACCAAGGCCGGCCATGCTGATTGAAATTACCATATAGACATAACTATGCGTGAATGTGAAAGAGAAAAGTCTCGTAAGTGAAACTTCCAGTGTTATTCCTGCCGCACTAAGTAAGAATAGGGATAAATATACTAAATATTTTTTTGCACTTAATTTTTTCATTATGAAAAGCATATTAAAGTCAGGTTGTAAGACTTGTCAAGGATATTAATTCCCGGTAAATAGCATGCGACCTGGTTGGGTGTACTTATTGTAATAAATATATATTTATTTAAATAGTTATATTATAACTATTTACTGCATATTTACTGTAAATAAATCAATGATGTTAATATTATTTTTTAAAAGTAATACCATTTTGTTTGACATTTAAAGATATCAGTGTTTAAATGGTAATACCAAATAACAAAAATAAATTTCAGGAGAAGTATATGAGTGATTTTCGTGACGTAACAGGAAAGGTCGCAATAGTTACCGGTGCAGCTCGCGGTATAGGAAAAGGCATTGCAGAAACATTGGCGGGAGAAGGTGTTCATGTGATTATGGCGGACATGCTGGAGCTGGTAAAAGAATCTTTTGAAGAAGTAAAAGCAGCAAACCCGGATAATAAAGGATATGCAGTTATACTTGATGTCTCTGATGAGATGGCGGTAAAAGCAATGGTGGAAGATTGTGTTTCGAAACTTGGTAAGCTTGATATTATGGCCAATAATGCCGGCATGCACCTTGACACAGGAAATGTTTGGGAAACAAAAGAGAGTCAACTTGATAAAATTCTGGCTGTAAACTTTAAAGGCGAATTCTTTGGTTGTAAATATGCTGCTATACAGATGATTAAGCAAAAAAGTGGATCAATTATAAATACCGGTTCATTTTTTGGTAAAGTCGGTCATGCCGGTTCTGCAACATATGGTGCCTCAAAAGGTGCAGTACATACCATGACACAAGCACTGGCTCTGGAACTCGCACCTTATAATATTAATGTAAACGCTCTTTGTCCCGGTCTTGCAGCCTCTGAAATGCATTGGGCTTTTGTTGAAGCTGATGCTGAAGCAAAAGGGATCACTTTTGATGAAATGAAAGAACTTGAATTGAATGAGATTCCACTCCATCGATATGGATATGGCAGGGACATGGCAGGAGCTATTATGTGGCTTGCAACACCCTCTGGATCCTATGTGACCGGGCAGCTGATTAATGTTAATGGTGGTTTGAACTTCACTTAATAAACAATTTAGAAACCCCGGTAGTGAATGCCTTCGTAAAAAACTGGGTGGATACAAAATATACAATTTTTATAAATTCACAACTTGAGCTGATAAGAGGAGGGGCTGTTTATGCAGCTATTGGAAATAAAAAAGAAAGCATTTGGGTTTGCTGAGAAACAAGGTTTACTTATTGCATTTTTGCTGCTGGTAATATTTTTTTCAATAGCATCAGATGTTTTCCTCACATATTCTAATATAGTACTGGTACTTCGCCAGGTTTCCATATTGGGCATAATTGCCTGCGGGATGACCTTTGTGATCATTGGCGGGAATTTTGATCTGTCTGTTGGATCTCTTACATCCTTGACAACTGTAGTAGTAGTTAGTCTTCATGATAAAATTGGTCCGATACCCGCTATCCTGGTTGCTTTAGTTGTAGGTTTAGCTTCAGGTACTTTAGCTGGTTATCTGGTTGGGTACTTAAAACTCAACTCCATGATTATTACTTTAGGACTTCTTGGGGTCCTTCAGGCTATTACATTAATCTACACCGGTGGGAAATATTCACGCATTACTGACCCTGAGGGAACCTGGTTTGGGTTTATCGGGCGTGGCTTTATTCTGGGTATGCCGTTTCCGGTTATTATCCTTGCCGTATTAATTCTCATCTTTGCAATAATTCTTATGAAAACAGTTTTTGGGAGACAGCTGCTGGCTGTTGGAGGAAATCCTGTTGCAAGTAAATTTTCCGGTATCCGGGAAACACGAATAATTATGCTGACATTTATGGCCTCAGGTCTGGTAACCGGGATTGGGGGAGTCCTGTTAGGTTCAAGAATTATGGCAGCTCAGAACTATATTGGTGAAGGCTATGAATTTCAAGTAATTACTGGTGTTATCCTCGGTGGAACAAGTCTATTGGGTGGTGAAGGAAATATTTTCAAATCTTTTCTTGGAATTCTTATTGTCGGAATGCTGATGAATGGATTTATTCTTCTCGGATTTCCTTACTATTCACAATGGGTAGCTCAGTGGGTAATTCTTGTCGGTGTTGTTTGGATTGATATTGCATCAAAGCGTGGGAAGGTACTGGCATGAAAAAAATATTGTTATTTTTTAAAAAGAAGCCTATATGGGCGATTCTACTTCTATTAATAATTATTATCAGTATTTTGGCTCCTGAATTTCTTGCCATGAGGAACTTACTGAATATACTCCTGCAGTCATCTGTTAATGGGATTATGGCAGTAGGTATGACATATCTCATGATAAATGGTTTTTTTGATCTCTCCGTAGGTACTGTTATGGGTTTAAGTGCGGCACTAGCTGTAGGGCTTCAGCCCATGGGGCTTTTTCCCGCTATTATGCTTGCTCTGCTTGCCGGTGCCGGGATTGGTGCAGTTAATGGTTTTCTGGTTGCCAAAGCAAAAATAAATGCTTTTGTTGTTACTCTCGGATCATTTATCGGTGTGCGGGGTTTAATTTATATATACACAAAAGAGGATGCATTAATTGGCGAAATTATGGGATTTTGTGATTTTGGATCCAGCAATGTTCTTGGTGTCCCGACTCTATTTCTTATTATGATTACTATTGCTATCGTAGCTGAGTTTGCTTTACGAAAAACATCGCATGGTCGTAATACCTATGCAGTTGGTGGAAATTATGAAGCAGCAGAAAATGCCGGAATTTTAGTTAACAGGACAATTTTCATCAATTTTATTTTGTGCAGTTTGGCGGCCGCAATAGGTGGAGTCCTGCTCGCATCCCGTATGAATGCAGCAACACCTGGACTTGGTTGGCCGGATAAAAACCTTATGATAATAGCAACAGTAGTCCTTGGCGGTACCAGTCTGAATGGAGGGTATGGAAGTATTATCCATACGTTAGGTGGAGTACTTACTATTGGAGTTATTCAGAATGCGTTAAATCTCCTGAATGTACAGAGTTATTACAACACTCTTCTCATGGGAATAATTCTGATACTGGTAGTATTTGCGGATTCAAGATTCAAGATAGCGCGGCAGCAGGCAAAAAAGTCTTAAGCGCAGCTGAGGTTGTTAATTAGGTATGATACATACCTGAAAATATTATATTTATGCATCTGTATATACATATGCATATAAAAAAGGAGAATGTTTATGAAAAAAATGCTGACAATGTTAATCGTCTTGTTGTTTGTTACGACAAGTGGAATGGTCTTTGCTACTGGTGAGCAAGAGGTCGCTGATGATGGAGTTATCGTTATTGGGCACACAGCAAATAATGTAGGCATCGACAGTTATCAGACAACTCATGACAGAGTATTTCGTGAAACAGTTGCTGCAATGGATGGAGTTGAAGCTATTCAGTTGGATCCAGGCGGCGATGTAGCTTTGCAGATTAATCAAATGGAAGACTTGATTCAGAAAAAAGTTGATGTAATTGTAATCTGGCCTGTTAATGGAAAAGCCGTAGTTCCTGTTTGTAAAAAAGCGACTGATGCAGGAATTCCTGTACTTGTAGTTAACTCATTAATTGATGAATCCGGTTATGACTATGTGAATGGTTTTTCCGGACCTGACACCTATACTGAAGGTGTTAATGCGGCAATTGGTATGATTGAAGCACTTGATGGAAAGGGAAAAGTTGTTGAGTTGATGGGAATGCCTGGATATGTAACCGCTATCAGAAGATCAGCTGGTTTTCAGGACTATATTGCTGATAATGCACCCGGGATCGAGATAATGGCAACTGAACCAACTGACTGGAACAGAGAAAAAGCAACTCGTGTAATGGAAAACCTTCTCACAAAATATAAAGTTATTGATGGTGTTTATGTAGCAGACGATAACATTGGTATCGGAGCACTCAATGCAATGAAAGAGGCTGGAAGAGCTGGTGAAATTGCTATGACAAGTGCATGTATGTTTGGTGAAGGTTATGATGCAATGGCTGAAGGCTATATTTATGGATCAGTATATCAGTCACCTGCTGAAGATGCGAGAATGGCCGTCGAAGTTGCGGTTAAACTTGCACAAGGTGTTGAAATGCCCTTCTGGAATTTCTTTGAAACTCCTGTTGTTACCAAAGCTAATATGGATCAGTATGAGAGACCAAATTTCTAATTATGACAAATTAGTGTAATGAATTATGTCGGTTCTTAGGAGCCGGCATAATTCACCCTTTCAAGGCTGTTTTGGTGAGCTGGATGGAGAGGGGTGCAGCAAAGCGGGGGGAGAAACGGGCGGGGAAGGAATTTGATTTTCCCCATGCTTTGCGGCACAGTAAAAAACTGAATAAGGTGTGGTAAGAATGGAAAACGAGAACATAATGCTTGAAGTGGAAAATATTTCAAAAACATATCCCGGTGTAAAAGCACTTTTAAATGTTAACCTGAAAGTAAGAAAAGGTGAAGTTCTGGCACTCGTCGGGGAAAATGGGGCTGGGAAATCAACCTTGATGAAAGCTTTGGCAGGGGTTCATAAAACAGATCCCGGTAGTGGTGATATTATTCTTGATGGAAAAGTAGTTGAATTTCAAAATTCTCTTGATGCTAAGAAAGCCGGGCTGATTTTGATTTTCCAGGAATTATCATTGGTCTCTGAGCTGAGTGTTGCTGAAAATATATTTCTTGGCAATCTTCCAAAAACAAAAAGAGGTTTGATTGATTGGAAAAAACTTAATGCACTTGCAATGGATATAATGCAGGAGCTTGAATTGGATATTAAGGCGGAGGATCTGGTTGGAAATCTTTCTATCTCAAAACAGCAAATGGTTGAGATTGCCCGTGCACTCTCAATGGGGGCAAAAGTTGTTATATTTGATGAACCCACATCTTCTTTAACAGAATCTGAGAAAAAAATACTATTTAAAAATATCAGTAAACTAAAGAAAAAAGGTGTTTCAATAATCTACATCACACACAAAATGGATGAAGTATTTGAAATAACTGATAGGATCGAGGTGCTGAGGGACGGCAGGAATACCGGCGGACTAATAACCAATGACGTTCAGTTGGAGGATATAACACAACTTATGATCGGTCGGGTTTTAGATGACTATTTTCATAAAAATAAGGCTGAAAAAGGTGAGGAGGTTCTTCGATTGGAGAATCTGACTCTTAGTGGACAGTTTGAGAATATCAGCTTTACCGTGAGAAAAGGTGAAGTAGTGGGACTCTATGGATTGGTAGGAGCTGGAAGATCTGAGGTTGCTGAAACAATCTTTGGTGCGCGCCAACCGAGCAGTGGGAAAATTTATATTAATGGAAAAGAGACAGCTGTTAAAAGTACCAAAGCTGCTGTTCAACAGGGGATAGGGTTTGTTCCTGAAGATAGAAAAGAACAGGGTCTTGTGATGAAAATGTCTTGTAAAGAAAATATTAGTCTTGCAAAACTACCCTGGATAAACTCATATGGATTTCTTAAAAAAAGTGTTGAGATAGAAATGTATTCTGAATATAAGAATAAACTATCAATTTCAACACCTGGTGCTTACCAGAAAGTAGAGAATCTTAGCGGTGGAAATCAACAGAAAATTGTAATTGCAAAGTGGCTGAGTATGGATCCCAAACTGCTTATCCTTGATGAACCAACCAGAGGAATTGATGTTGGTTCAAAAGCTGAGATCCATAAATTAATTGCAAAAGCAGCTGAATCCGGATACGCAGTTTTGGTAATTAGTTCGGAAATGCCGGAGATTATGGGTGTTTCTGACCGGATTATTGCTATGCGGTCCGGGAAGATAACCGGAGTATTTACTGATAAAGAAGTATCGGAAGTATCACTGCTGAATGCTATTGCGCATGTAGGTTAGGACTATAGAATATTGGAAAGGAAACAGATATGAAAAGAATACGTTTAGGCGTGCTTGGTATGGGGCGGCAAGGGCAAATTCACTCGAAAAACATAGCCTACAGAATACCGGAAGCAGACCTGGTATGCGTCAGTGATATTAGCATGGAACGGGCAGCTTTGGTTGGGATTGATAGGGTGGAATTATATGATGATTACCGTAAATTACTACATCGGGGAGATCTTGACGGAGTAGTAATTGCTACCTCTACAGATACCCATGAGGAGGTAATTAAGGTAGCAGCTGATGCCGGGATTCATATTTTTTGTGAAAAACCAATAGCTACAACTCTTGAGGCAATTGATGATGTGCTGTCGTATGTGAATCAGAAGGGAGTTAAATTTATGGTAGGGTTTAACCGCCGGTTTGATCCTACATTCAGCGGTGTTAGAGAACTGGTAACAAATGGTACTGTGGGAAAACCCATGATTATAAATATAACAAGCAGGGATCCGCAGCCGCCGCATTTGGAATATCTTAAAGTGTGCGGGGGAATCTTTTTTGATACAACTGTGCATGATTTTGATATGGCTCGTTTTCTTTCCGGAGAAGAGATCTATGAAGTTTATGCTACTGGAAGCGTCTTGGTAGATAAAAGGATTGGGGAGCTTGGGGATCTGGATACAACCATGGTAGCACTGAAATTTGAGAGCGGTGCAGTGGGTTCTATTAATAACTCACGAAGAACCGGCTATAGTTATGACCAGAGGGTTGAGGTTTTTGGTGAAAAATCTTGTGCTTTTGGAAATAATGAGACACCTACAAGGGTCGAGTATACCAATCCTCAGGGGCATCATAGTGAAAAACCACTCTATTTTAATATCGAGAGATATCCGGAAGCTTTTTATGGTGAGATACAGGCGTTTGCTGAGTGTCTGCTGAATGACACACTCCCACCAGTAAGCGGGGATGATGGCAGGAAAGCTGTGGTGCTGTCAATGGCAGCAAAGAAATCATGGCAGGAAAACCGTCCTGTCAAAGTCTCTGAGATTGGGTAGGGATCGGAATTATGAATAAAATAGGAATATGCGAGTGGTCACTACCAATTGATGGACCTTTTGCATGTAAGTTAGTAGCTGATTTGGGACTTGATGGATTGCAGATTGATATTGGTCCTTATGAACGGGGTTTTTCAAAATCCAGAAAGTTTGTTCAGGATGCATATCTTGAGGCAGCAGCTAAATACAGTATTGAGTTTCCATCAATGGCTACCCGCGTTTCTGATTATTACTCACTTTATGCAGAGCCTGGAACAGCTGGTTACGGAGTTGTGAGATCCGGTGTTTTGAAAGCGGTTGAAGCTTGTGAATATATGAATATTCCGCTGATTTTAGTGCCGACTTTCGAGAAGAGTTATATCGATTCTGACTCAAAATTTGCCATGGTTGTTGATCTTTACAAGGCCGCATGTGCTGTAGCAGCAGAATCAGGAATCACGATAGCAGCGGAAAATACTTTGAGTGTGTCAAAGACTCGTGAATTGGTAGAACGGGTTGGTGCGGAGAATTTTGGGATCTATTTTGATACCCAGAACTATTTTCTGTCAAATAATGATTTCACCCCTGATGTTCTTGAACAACTTTATCCGCATATTGTGGAAGTTCATGTCAAAGATGGTAAGGATAAGGATCTGAGTGGAGCTCTTCTTGGTACCGGTGATGCAGATTTCTTTAAAAGTATTGAAGTGCTTAAAAAGCATAAATATGACGGATGGTTGATATCTGAGAATTATTACGATATGAAACCGTTATGTGGATTGGAGGATGATCCAATTGAACTGATAAGAAAAGATTTGCAGATATTAAAGTCTGCAATTCAAAATACAAAATAATTTCTGATGAGGTCCGGAACAGAAGAAATTATTTAATAATACATAAATAACTAATATGTAAAAGTGATTTTAGGGGGATACTATGGGGATACTAGGAACAATGGCAACTGATTGTGAAATCAGAATTGATTATGACAAATTACGGAAAGATAGACTTAAAAAAATGCAGGATCAGATTCGCAAAGACAAATTAGGATCTTTGCTGGCTTTTGACCATGATGCAATTCGGTATATTACCAGTACAAAACTGAACGACTGGATGAATAATAAATTAGCACGTGCCTGCCTGGTATCGGCTGATCAGCTTCCTATTTTATATGAAGCTGGAAGTGCTATTGAAGCAAAAAAAGCACTTTGTCCCTGGATAGCTGATAGGATATTTCCCTTTACCGGTGGTGCAATGCGTGGATCATTTCCTGCACCGGTTGTTGATAAACATGCAAAAAACTTTGCAAAAGAGATTCGATCTATTCTTACTGAATGGGGTGTTCAGGATGAACCTATAGGTATGGACATAACTGAAATCCCTTTTATTCTTGCTATGCAGGCAGAAGGATTGCTTGTAGTTGATGGACAACAGACCATACTTGAAGCGCAGAAGATTAAAACCAAGGAAGAGATTGATCTTATTGAGATGTCTATAGCTATTGATGAGGCAGCTTTCTGGGATGTGATTTCTGTAGCCAGACCGGGTATAAAAGAGAGCGACCTGAACGGACTTATCCGGAAACGAATCTATGAATTGGGCGGTGAAGAGATTCAGAATATCAATGTTATCTCAGGTAACCGATCCAATCCGCATCCACATGATGCTTCTGACCGTATGCTTCGCATGGGGGATATGATTTTTATAGATATTGTAAGTGTTTATAACGGATATCACACCTGTTATTACCAATCATTCGTTGTAGGACCACCATCACAGAAACAGCTGGATATTTATAAACAAGCGTATGACTGGCTTTTTGCAGCAGCAGACATGTTGAAACCAGGTGTAAGTACTGCAGATATTGCAAGACAATGGCCGGAAGCACACAGTTTAGGTCTTGAATCTGAAGCAGCAGCATTTGCTCTGGAACTTGGGCATGGAATTGGAATTACGCACTGGGCAAAACCGGTTATTAGTCGTTGGTTCTCGCTTGATCATCCCGAAATCCTTCAGGAAGGTATGGTTTTTGCTCTTGAGACATATTGTGGAGAAGGTAATGATGGTGCGAGAATAGAAGAGATGTTTGTAATTGAGAAAGACGGGTTCCGGCAGTTAAGCAAGTTTCCATCAAAAAATCTTATATCCTGTCCAAATGTCGGGCACACAATGCCATTCTAAACTCCTCTTTTTGCCCGGGATAGTGAGCTTTTTGATGTATAGTCCCCAAATAAATACGCAGTTAAGGGTTCCGGGTATATTTAAGAATGTAATTTCAATAAAATTATTGATCTAATTACTGTTATCTGATTTATAAGAGACCAATTTATATTAATCCTTAAAAAATAAAAATGAATATGGGTAAAGGGCTATACAAATAAAGAAAGAAGTGTTAGTAATTAATGGTAGTACCATTAAAACATAGAACCATAAGAAAAGGGGATATATATGGATGATATAGTATATGTAAAATCACTTGTTAAGAACGCCAGAAAGGCTCTAATTGAGTTTGAGCCGTTTGATCAAAAAACAGTTGATGCCATGGTCAGAGATGTTGCGAAATTTGTATTTGATAATGCAGAAATGCTGGCAGAGATGGCGCATACTGAATCCCGCATGGGATCTAAAGAGTATAAGATCATAAAAAATAGGGGTAAAGCACGGATTATGTGGGCAAGCTTACGGGGAAAGAAGTCCATGGGAATCATATCTGATGATGAAGAGTCCGGAATAATAGAAATAGCAAAGCCGGTAGGGGTTGTGGGAGCGGTACAGCCATGTACCAATCCCATCGTTACCCCCATGGCAAATGTTATGAATGCTATTAAGGGAAAAAATTCCATCATTCTAGCTGCACATCCAAGATCTGTAGGGTGTACGGATTTTCTGGTGAAAAATTGGAATAAACTGCTGGAGGTCTACAATGCACCGGGAAATCTGATCCAATTCATAGAAGATGGATCACTTGAGAGAACTACTGCACTTATGCGTGAAGCCGATGTTGTCGTGGCTACCGGTGGCCCGGGAATGGTTAGAGCTGCCTATTCTGGAGGAAAACCTTCCTTTGGTGTTGGTCCGGGGAATGTCCAGGTAATAATTGACCGTGATGTGAATATCAAAGAGACAGTACGCAAAGTAATTGACGGGCGTATATTTGATAATGGAATTATTTGTGCAGGTGAGCAGACTATGATACTTCCTGGTGAACTCTATACTGAAGCCATTAAAGAGGTTCAGGCCTATGGTGGATATCTCGTAGAAAAAGAAGAGGAGCGAACTGCACTTATTGAATTACTATTTCCGGAAGGTAAATTGAATAAATATATGGTTGGACAGACCGTGCAGGATATCGCCGCAGCAGCGAAAATCTCCATGCCTCTGAATACAAAAGTAATTGTAATGCCCGAGGAAAATGCCAATAAAAACAGCCCGTTGCGGAAAGAGAAAATGTTTCCAGTAATAACTCCTTTTTCCTATACAGATTTTTCAGAAGCAATTGATATAGCTATTGAAAATCTTTCCATAGAAGGAAAGGGGCATACTGTAGCTGTACATTCAAATAATCCTGAAAATATTAAAGAGGTAGGATTGAGATGCCCGGTAAGCAGAGTGGTAGTAAATCAAACCAGTGCTACAACAGCAGGAGGAAGCTTTGTTAATGGTCTTAATCCAACAAGTACCCTGGGATGCGGTTCATGGGGTAATAATAGTATTTCAGAAAATTTCTATTATAAACATCTCCTAAATATTACACGAATCGCACGAGTAAAGAAAAATTCATCTGAACCGGATGATGATGATCTTTGGAACGGGGATTTGTAGGAGATGTATAGATGAAGTTATTAGAGTATAAAGCGCATGAATTGTTCAGTGCCTATCAACTGCCCTGTATGAACGGCAAAGTGACAAGTTCAGTAGAAGAACTGAAGGCAATGGATGGCGTTATTTCTTACCCTATGGTTCTGAAAGCACAGGTGCAAACCGGGGGTAGAGGAAAAGCCGGAGGTATACAGTTTGCTGAAAACAGGAGAGAATTAGAGGAGAAAGCTGACTTCCTCTACAGTCTTTCTATCAAAAACCTACCGGTAGAGAAAGTATTCGCGGCTGAAAAGGTGGAACTCACTACCGAAATGTATCTTGGCATTACCCTGGATCGGAAACAGAAACAGGCGGTTTTAATTTACAGCCCTGAAGGGGGTGTTGATATCAATGAGATCGCCGAGGAAAATCCTGATAAACTCGTGAAGGTGCATATTCCGCCAAATGAAGGGCTTCAGGGCTTCATCATCAACTATGTGATGGATAAAAGTAATATGCCGCAGGAATTGCGGAATGATTTCATAGATATATGTCGAAAACTCTATCAAATTTTCAATGAGTACAATTGCCTTCTTGCAGAAATAAATCCACTGGTTGTAACTGATGCAGGACGGCTGCTAGCTCTGGATGGAAAAATTGACATAGATGACAACGCTCTTTTCAAGCATGAGGATATACGGAATTTTCGCGATGAAATAACCGATAACCCACTGGTGCTTGCAGCGCGCAGTTTCGATTTTCTCTATATCCCAATCCAGGAGAGAGGCAGTATCGCTGTTATCAGTAATGGATCGGGAATGATTATGTCCTCAATCGACTTGATTTCAAAACATGGAATGGATGTTACTTGCGCTCTTGATCTTGGGGGCGGCGCTACAGCAGATCGAATACAGGAAGCCTTGCAGATTGTGGCATCAAACCCAAAAGTAGAAACAATTTTTCTTAATATTTTTGGCGGTATTACCCGCTGTGATGAGATTGCAAAAGGCATCCTGCATAGTATGGATTCAATGCAGAAAATATGGCTGGTTGTACGGCTTGAAGGGACCAATAAAGAGAGAGGTCTGGAGATTCTGGAAGCTGTAGGAGCTCAGGTATCTCAGGTCGAAGGGTTGAACGATGGGGTCAAGATACTTGCACAGAGGTTAGCTAAATGAGTTTTTTTATAGATAAAAATACCAAATTGATTATTCAGGGGATAACCGGAAGGGAAGGTGCGTTTCACACTGAGCAGATGCTTGCGTATGGAACAAATATCGTTGCCGGAGTTACCCCGGGGAAGGGTGGAGCAGAGGTACATGGAGTTCCCGTTTTTAATACTGTTTTAGAGGCAATGGAGGCTGGTTGCGCAAATGCAACCGTTTTGTTTGTTCCTCCGAAGTTCATGTTTGGAGCTGCATACGAAGCAATTATTTCCGGTATCCCGCTGGTAATTACTATTGCTGAAGGGGTTCCGGTACATGACATGCTGAAGCTCCATCATCTGGCAAAAGAGAAAGGCTGTAGACTGATCGGACCAAACTCATTTGGTATAATTTCACCGGGTAAAGCAAAAGCAGGCTTTATGGCTCACCGGATATTTACGGAAGGCAATGTAGGTATTATGTCACGAAGCGCGACAAACTGCTATGAAACGGTATTTCTTATGAAACAGCGTGGGATTGGTCAGTCAACCTGTATAGGGGTCGGCGGGGATATGATACCCGGATCACCCTTTGTAGATATGCTTCCCTTTTTTGAAGCTGATGATGAGACAGAAGTTATTGTACTAATTGGTGAAATTGGCGGGGGAGAGGAAGAACTGGCTGCTGAATATATAAAAAACCATATCACCAAACCGGTTGCAGCTTTGATAGCGGGTAAAAATGCTCCGAAAGATACCAGTATGGGGCATGCCGGAGCAATTGTCTCACCTGATGGTGAGGGTTCAGCAGAAAATAAAGAAGCCGCACTCAAAGCTGCTGGAGTATATATTGCAGAAGGAACAGAGGATCTTGTAGCAATAGTGGAAAGAATAATTCTTTCCAAAGGAAGGGAATAATGGATAAAAAGCGTTTAAAATCTATTTATGAGACAATGCTGACTATAAGGTATTTTGAGGATAAAGCACTGACCCTGTTTGAGACGAACCTGTTAAGAGGATCAGTACACCTTTGTACCGGGCAGGAAGCGGTGGCGGCAACGGTTTGTTCACATCTTAGAGATGAAGATTATATCACCAGTACTCACCGCGGTCACGGGCATTGTATAGCTAAAGGTGCAGAGCCGGATAAAGCAATGGCCGAGTTGATGGGTAAAGCAACCGGATACTGTCAGGGACGCGGCGGATCAATGCATATAGCTGATGTGACAAAAGGGAATCTTGGGGCCAATGCAATTGTAGGCGCAGGTCTTCCCATTGCCACTGGAGCTGCTTTAAGCGCAAAACTTCGGAAAACAGACCAGGTGGCTGTTACGTTTTTTGGGGACGGAGCATCAAATGAGGGTGCATTTCATGAAGCCTTAAATCTTGCTTCAGTCTGGAAACTCCCGGTAATTTTTGTTTGTGAAAATAATCAATTTGGTATATCTACGCCTGTAAGCCAAAGTACATCAGTTAAGGATATAGCTATTAGAGCGAAAGCATATGATATGCCGGGAGAAGTTGTGGATGGAAATGATGTTTTCTCCATTGATGAAGCTATGAAGAAAGCGGTAAAACGTGCAAAAGCAGGGGAGGGACCATCACTTATTGAGTGTAAAACATACCGCTGGTATGGGCACTGGACAGGAGATCCTCAAGTCTACCGATCAAAAGAGGAAGTGGAAATATGGAAAGAGAAATGTCCAATTAAGAGACTGGAGTCCCACTTGCTGGAAAACGGTATCTTGAACCAGCAGGAAATTGATACTGCCCGAAAGAAATATGCAGAATTAATAGATACAGCGGCAGATTTTGCTATCAGCAGTCCGGATCCGGATCCTGCATCTGTGCTTGATAATGTCTATTGCGACTAAAGGAGAGTTGAATGAGTATTAAAAAATATGCAGTTGCGATTCGTGATGTGATTCAGCAGGAAATGAGTCGTGATGAGAATGTATTTGTAATGGGAGAAGATATAGCTGAACAGGGTGGTATTTTCGGCTGCACAAGAGGTCTTCTTGAAGAGTTTGGTGAGGAACGTATACGAAATACCCCAATATCTGAAGCAGGTTTTATTGGGGCGGGGATTGGTGCCTCATTAACCGGGATGCGGCCTATTATTGAGCTGATGTATATGGATTTTACCTATGTGGCAATGGATCAGATCCTGAATCAGGCGGCAAAAATCCGTTACATGTATGGTGGGAAAGCCACTCTTCCTTTAGTAATACGCGGGCAGCAGGGTATTGGCCGGGGAAATGCCGGAACACACTCCCAAAGTGTAGAGGCATTTTTTACGCATATCCCCGGACTTAAAGTTGCTATGCCGTCAACTCCAGCCGATGCAGCAGGATTGCTGAGAACAGCAATTCGTGATAATAACCCGATTATGTTCTTCGAGCACAAAGCACTATATGCTACTTCAGGGGAAGTTTCAGATGATCCTGAATTCTCCATTCCCTTTGGAAAAGCAGCTGTCATGCGGGAAGGGGCTGATACAACTATCATTGCAACCTCACTTATGGTTTCCCGGGCACTTGAAGCTGCAGAAAAACTGGCTGAAGAGGGTATTAATGTTGAAGTTATCGATCCCAGAACAATACTTCCCCTTGATATAGATACCTTGGTCGAATCTGTGAAAAAAACGGGAAGAGCACTTGTTGTGCATGAAGCACATAGAACAATGGGAATCGGCGCAGAAGTAGCCGCTGAAATTGGGGAAAAAGCGTTCGTTTATCTCGATGCACCGGTTGCCCGTTTAGGGGCTAAAGCCTGCACACTACCATTTAGTATAGTGTTGGAAAATGCAGTAGTTCCCGGTGTGGATGATATCATCGAAGCTGTTCGAAGAATCTGTTACAAATAGGAGTCATTATGGCTGAAAAAATTATTATGCCAAAACAGGGTCTGCAAATGACTGAAGGTACTATAATTGAGTGGAAGAAGAAGGAAGGTGACTTAGTCAGGGTAGGGGAGACACTATTTGAGATAGAGACAGATAAACTGAATATTGATATTGATTCACCGGCAACCGGTACGTTACTGGCTATTCTCAGGCAGGAAGGGGATACAGTTCCCATAACAGAAATCATTGGAGTTATAGGTGCCCCGGGAGAGGATATCTCTGGTTTTTTGCATACATCCGGAGGTGCTTTAAAATCGAAAGAAGCAGCAGCAGCAGCTGATGTGGTTACTGTAAGTAAAAAAATACCATCAACAGTAATTTCAACAAGCGATGTCGGAAAAGAGGGCAAATATCCAAGCGGTAAATTATTTATAACACCACGGGCGAAAAAGCTTGCAAGGGAACAGGGGATTCCGCTTACAGAATTTATGGGAACCGGGCCGGAAGGGCTAATAATTGAAAGAGATGTGAAAAATTATCAGCATGTAACGGAAGTTTCCTCTACACCGCTCGCCAGAAAAACGGCAGCGCAAACCGGACAGGATCTGGAGAGTGTAGTGGGAACCGGACCAAGAGGTAAAATATATAGTACTGATGTTCAGGCACAACTTGCAGTATCTCAGCCGCTAATGGCTGAAGAACCAATTGAGATAGTCCCTGTGAAAGGTATGCGGAAGGTTATATCCGAAAGAATGCGCAGCAGCCTGGACGAAGCAGCTCAAGCAGTGCACCGAATAGATATTGATATGAGTGAAGCGGTAAGAATTCGGGAGATTTTTAAAACTGCTGAAAAGAAAATATCATTCAATGATATCATCATTCGTGCGGTTGCTGAGGCAATTAAGCGTAATCCGGTAATTAACCGACAATTCAGGAGTGAATCAGAAATAGTACAGTTCAGCGATGTACATATCGGTGTTGCCGTTGCGCTGGAAACAGGACTTATTGTTCCTGTTATTAAGCATGCCAATAGACTGGGTTTGCAGGGGATTCATGCTGAAACTAAGCGCCTTGCTGAGGCTGCAAGATCCAATACGCTCCAGCCTGATGATTTATCAGGAGGAAGATTTACTGTCTCAAATCTGGGAATGTATGGAATTGATAGCTTTACTGCCATAATTAATCAGCCTGAAAGTTGTATCCTGGCAGTTGGTACGGTGAAAGATCGTGCTGTAGTAGTGGATAAAGAGATTGTTATACGACCAATATGTCAAATCTCATTGACGTATGATCATCGGATAATTGATGGAGCCCCAGCAGCTGAATTCCTGCAGTCGCTGCAGAAAATCATGAATAATCCATATCTTCTGATTTGACAAACGATCGGCAATGAGGTAATACATGAACCAAAATGAAAGTGATGTCTATGATCTTGCAATAATTGGCGGAGGACCAGGCGGATATGTTGCTGCAATACATGCCGCACAATTGAATCTTCGAACAATTCTGATTGAAGCGGAAACAGTAGGAGGAACTTGTCTAAACAGGGGGTGTGTCCCCACTAAAGCATTGCTTCATTCCGGTGAAATACTTGATACCATGCGGCATGCCGAAAAGTTTGGTATCACCGTTGGTGAACCTGGATTTGATCTTCAGAAATTGTATGCCTATAAAGATAAAACAGTCAAAACTCTAAGATCAGGAGTTGCCGGTCTATTGAGGCATCACAGTGTTGAAGTTGTACGGGGAATTGGCAGGATTAAAGGGAAACACAGTATAGTTTATACCTCAGAGGTTGGGGAAAAGCAGGTTACTGCAAAAAATATGATTATTGCAACTGGCTCTGAACCTGCGATTCCACCTATCCCCGGATTGAGAGAGATGGGATATTGGACCAGTAATGATTTATTGGAATCAAATCTTCCACTACCGAAAAGTATGACAATTATTGGAGGTGGAGTTATTGGTGTTGAGTGTGCAACAATACTGCATGATTTTGGTGTACAGGTACGGATTGTTGAGATGATGACGCAGCTTCTACCAAGAATGGATAGTGAGATTGCAGAATTACTTAAAAAAGAACTGGTGAAGAAAGGTGTTGAGATTTATACTGATACCGCAGTTATGAGCCTTTCAGAATCCGGCGGCAGGAAGGTTTGCAGAATACAAACTGGAGAGGGGGAGAAAGAGATCATCAGTGATGAGATTTTTGTGGCTATCGGACGAAAATCCCGAACAGAAGATATTGGACTTGAATCTTTATCTTTAGATATCGTAAAAGGATGCATCCCGGTAAATGAAAAACAGCAGACAAAACTACCCAATGTGTATGCTGTTGGTGACTGTACAGGAGGATGGATGCTGGCTCATGCAGCCTCAGCGCAGGGGATTATTGCGGTTGATCATATATTGGGAAAAATAAATTATACCAGGATTAACACCATCCCTGCATGTGTTTATACCAGACCGGAAATTGGATCAGTAGGCATGACCGCCAAAGAGGCTGAAAAACAGGGATATACCATATGTGAAGGGTATTTCCCAATGAAGGCAGACAGCAAAGCAGTAATAACCGGAGATACAGCAGGGTTCGTGAAAATTGTAACAAACAAGAAAACAGGTGCGGTTCTGGGTGGACATATCGTAGGTCCGCGTGCAACGGATATTATTACAGAAATAGCACTGGCAATAGCCTCAGAGTTGACCATAGAGGAGATTTCAAGTACTGTTCACCCGCATCCGACATTCAGTGAAGCAATTATGGAGGCGGCGCATGATACCTTTGGGCATGCAGTGCATTCCATTTCCAGAAGGGAAATAAAGCAGCCGTATAAGATAAAATTGTAGATATTTTAAGCAGGAGATCAGGTATGAAGGCTTCAATTGAACCCATTAAGAAAAGTCGCTTATCAGAACATGTCAGTAAAGTATTAATCCAAATGATTAAGGATAAAGTACTGAATACCGGAGATCAACTCCCTAGTGAACGAGAGCTTGCTGAGCAGTTTCAAGTTGGTCGGGCATCAATCAGAGAAGCGCTGAAAGTAATGGAAAATATTGGATATGTTGAGTCACGTGTGGGAGTTACCGGTGGAACATTTGTTCGTGAAATAACTATCGAATCAATTATTGATCCCTTTGCTGATTTTCTGGAGAATGAGAAAGACATGATTCTGGAAATGCTTGATTTTCGACTCATAATTGAGACTGAATTTGCTCGAATTGCAGCTGTTGAATATACAGATTCTGATATTAATGCCATAAAGCATAGTTTGGAACATATGAAGCAGGAAATTGAAGATGGCAGTATTGGTCTGAACGGAGATAATGAATTCCATGAGGCTGTTGTTCGGGCAACACATAACAACGTATTCGAGAAAATGCTTCTTATGTCAAAATCCTTATTGAGCAGAACTCGAGAAACTACACTTCAAATAGAAAATCAACCTGAATCAAGTTTAGCGGATCATAAGGAAATCTATGAGGCCATACGTTCCAGGAATGCCGATGCTGCAGCAGATCTTATGAACCAACACATACGAAAAGCTCGTGAAAACGCTCTATACATACAGAATAAATAAAACGGGAATCCAGAAGAGTAACCAAGGCACGATGTTCAGCTCATAGCAGAACTGGTTCTGATTCTCAACGGCGGTTCCAGAAATGGGAAAGTATCAACAATACCAGGAGTATGTTAATGACTATTTCAATACCCTATAATAAATCCTCTATTGATTTAATTATCCCTGAAGAACACTTTGCAGGGCTTGTAGAACCGAAAAATGTTACTGCTCAGGAACCTTCAGGGAAGATAATCCGTAAGGCACTGGAACAGTGCTCAGGCGCACTCTCTTATAGTGATATTATTAATGGTCCGGGATCACTTCTTGTCATCGTAAATGACGGAACACGTCCAACTCCGACAAAGTATGTTCTTGACATAATAGCTGATGATCTGGCAAAAGCCGGTGCAGAATTTATTATCGCAACGGGCGTACATCGCGGCCCGACTGAAGAGGAGTATGAATTCATTTTTGGAAAGCACTATTCGAGGTTTGCAAGAGCTGTTCATGTGCATAATGCACGAAAGAGTGATGAGATGGTATATCTGGGGTCATCAGGACAGGGGACAGAGATGTTTATAAACCGGCTGGGGTATGAAGCTGATAAAGTTCTGGTAATTGGTTCTGTAGAGCCGCATTACTTTGCAGGGTATACTGGTGGACGAAAGGCATTTCTTCCCGGAATTGCAGCATTTAGTACGATTGAGAAAAATCACAGTCTTGCTGTATCCAGTGAAGCAAAAGCGTTAAAGCTATCGGGCAATCCTGTGCATCTGGATATGGTTGATGCTCTGAAAACGCTTGGTGATAAGCAAATATTCTCCATTATGACTGTGATGGACAAGAATCATGGTATCTATAGTGTAACAGCCGGCGATATTAATTCATCCTTTGATGATGCAGTGTATAGGGCTAATGAGGTTTTTACCTCGGAAATATCTGAGAAAGCTGATATTGTTATTTCCTGTGCAAAATATCCCATGGATATTGATCTCTATCAGTCACAAAAAGCTATTGATAACGGTAAACTGGCACTGAAGCCCGATGGAATTCTTATTCTGGTTGCCTCCTGTCGGGACGGAGTTGGTGAGAGCGCATACATTGATTTGCTCAGTTCCTGCGATTCACCGGTTGAAGTTATGAAAGAGATCCGTGCATCATACCGTCTTGGGTACCATAAAGCCGCGAAAATGGCAGAACTATGCACCTGGGCAAAGGTTTGGGCAAAAACAGAGCTTGATGGCTCTTTACTTGAGAATATCTTTATTAATCCGGTAAGTAATTTACAGGAGGCCCTGGACGAAGCAATTCAGGTAAAAGGGCCGCAATCAAAAGTCTTGATTTTTCCTGATGGAGGAGTTACAGTTCCTCTGATAAAATAATTATCATTATTGGTCAGTTTCAGATGCTTTAATTGCTTAACTGTTTTCCCAACTCATCGATAAATCTTTCAGAGAAAAGGCGATCCCGACTTTAGGACTTTTTAGCTAGTAAAAAACAAAAAAACAGCATCTGGTCGCTTCAAATGTAGTTATTTAGAGAAATGTACTGAAAAATTTTGTCCTCTTAGAACAATAGGTTTTTTGTAAGATCTAGTTTGGTGCAGGCTCTGAATCCAGTCAGTGTCACAACATTACAGTGAATATGCAGTTATGTTTAGCTTTGTTAAAATTGATTGCTTGTCAAGTTCACCTATAGATAGGGGGGTAAGATGAATCCGGGAAGGAGCGAATCCCTCCCGGTTGAGACTGTATAAAGGAGAATAGATTGATCTGTTATTTCAATTTCTTGAGAATTTCATCAAGCTCTTCTTTTGAGATTTCACCTTTGGCATAGCGAAGTTTTGCAATATTGACTGGATTTTCTGATGAGTTGAAATCCTGATGCCCATGATATCCCTGTGAACGATTTCTTGTCACCGCCAAATAGATGACCAAATCGATAAGAACAACTAATAATACCATCATGATGATTCCTCCTGCGGATACTGCAAGATGCTTATGACCAGAATAAGGTAAGGTTAAGATTTCTTAATAGAAAATAGCTGGTTTAACTTATTGCTGAATTCTTGTGTAAATCCATCAGCTGGAGGACGATTAAGGCTGGTTATGCAGCCTGTTACCCGGAGAAGATCTTTCCAGGGCCCTTTGCGGGCACTCTTTAAATGAGACATCCTCTTTAAAACATGAATTGCATCCTCAATATCATCAAGAATCCATCCCGAAAGGGTGCCGAAACCTCGATACTGATATAATCTTCGCTGTTTTACATCCAAAGAGTAACGCCCCCTAAGGATAAGGGAGGCTTCATGTATGGTAAGTTTTAAAGGATATCTTCGTATCAATTTAAGGATCTCCCTCTCTCCCGTCGCATGATACTGCAGGGTCCCGCTGCAGATATCACACCCAAAACAAGCTTCAGGTTCTGCAGATAAAGCCGCAAGCAGCGATTCTCTTCTGCACTTGCTGTAATCAATAAAGATTGAAAGAAGAGCGCTTTCACGACACTCCTGATCCGTTTTACCACCAGTGCGGTGTAATTTCTTCCATTCATCAACCCCAAAGAGCATGGCAGTTTTTGCCGGCTGCTGATCTCTTCCTGCGCGACCTGTTTCCTGGAGGTATGCTCCGACAGAAGAGGATAGTGCGATGTGAATAACTGATCTGATATTCGGCTTGTCTATACCCATTCCGTAGGCTGATGTTGCACAGAGTATGCCATCATCAGAAGAGTAAAACCAATCCTCAATCTCCTTTCTCTCATCCTTAGAGAGTCCGGCATGATAGTAGAAAATCTGATTATCCTGCAGTCTCAGACGAAGGTTGATTGCAGTATGTACCGCCGTTTTCCGGGTTCCACAGAAAATGATAATTGGTCGAACCATACCCGATTCCTGATTGGTCAGTATAGAGAGGTCCTGCATTTTACTGAGAGAGGGAATAATCCGGTAGGTTATATTCGGCCGGTCCGGATTTCCCTGAATAAGATGAACCGGGTTGCCGCAAAATACATGAGTTTTGATATGATCAATAGTTGTGCGGGCGGCTGTGGCGGTGAAGGCTGTAATTTGTCCTATGTTTAATTTGTTCAGGACTTTTCCAATTTCCAAATAAGAAGGACGAAAAGTCGTTCCCCACTCACTTACAATATGTGCCTCATCAATAACGGCATGCCCTATTGTTAGTTGGCTTAGCTTCTTCAAAACAGATTTCTGCTGCAGGGATTCGGGATTAGTAAGAAGAAAGGAGATTTCCCCGGCCGCCAGTTTTTTCCAGAGAACTGCACGTTCCTCTTTGGATTGCCCTCCAACTAGTTTGCTGTTGGAAATTCCCGCTTCCTGCAGTCGCCGGGCCTGATCGGAAATGAGGGAGAGGAGGGGAAAGATGATGAGTGTAATAGAATCCAGCAGCACCCCCGGAAGGGAGAAGCACAAACTCTTCCCTGAACCAGTAGGCAGAATGACAATCTGGTTTCTGAAAGACTCCTTCTGAATATGCTCACCAAAAAAGCTGCATCCTTCCAGTATGTTGCTAATAACCAGGCGCTGGAATGGAAACAGCCCCGGTATTCCAAATCGCTCATAGGCAGTTTGGGATATGATGTCGGGAGGTGCTGGTAAGGATTCCTGGCTGGTGTCTGTTTTAGACGATGTTTTATTAGTATTCATATACCTTAATACTGAAAACCGGGTGAAGAAAATTCAAAAAAACTGGTAAAAAAAAGAATAGTATCATGTAGAGAGAGTTTTCTCACTCTATAAGCAGTTTTTTTGAGTATCTGACTTCGCTTTTGGAATAGATGGTAGTATTTTACTAAAAAATGATGATGATACATTTGGTCAAACAGTAATACACTACTAGGTATTCCTTCTTCGCCTACCCCCGGGTCTGCCCAGGATTTCAGCCCAAAGGATACCTTGCTTCAAAGGGCTTAGCTTCTCCATTCTGTTTATCACGCTATTTTGTTTACTTCCCTCTTTATCAAAATCCGAAGAAGGAAGTCCCCTGCTCGGAACTCTTGATATATGTGTACGATTGTCCGGCTGTTTTGTGGTAACTTTCGGTTTCTCATGAGCCACTGTTTGTTCCCGTCTTTTTCCGATGTTCCCTCTTATGATCCTGAATATGACAACCACACTGAGAAGCAGAAAAATAATCGCGGTAGCATAGACTGCAATTATATCCAATATTTCACTACTATTCATTTTTTTTAGTCTCGCCGCTAATGTTTTTTCGCATTGTTGTATCTGCCTGTATGTTTCTCAGGTTGTAATAATCCATGACACCCAGATTCCCGGACTTGAAGGCTTCGGCTATGGCTTTTGGAATTTCAACCTCTGCCAGGACCACCTTTGCACGGTTTTCCCTCTCTTTAGCCACATTTTCCTGCTCAAGGGCAATTGCAGCTGCCCTTCGTTGTTCCGCAACAGCCTGAAACCGGCGTTTGTCTGCTTCTGCCTGGTCTGCCTGGAGCTTTGCTCCGATATTTGTGCCTACATCCACATCCGCAATATCAATCGATAGGATTTCAAAGGCTGTCCCCGCATCCAGCCCCTTATTCAGTACAGTTTTCGATATCTGGTCAGGATTCTCAAGGACCGCCTTGTAAGAGTCTGAAGAACCGATTGTTGATACTATACCTTCGCCTACCCGGGCGATAATTGTTTCCTCTGTTGCCCCGCCTACCAAGTGTTCTATATTAGCCCTGACTGTAACCCTGGCTTTGGCTTTTACCTGTATTCCGTCTTTTGCAACAGCATCTATCGTAATTTTCCCCTTGGCAGGATCAGGACAGTCAATAACCTTGGGATAGACACTGGTTTTTACAGCCTCCAGAACATCTCTTCCCGCCAGGTCTATGGCTGTCGCTTTCTGGAAGGATAGGGGGATATCCGCTTTATTTGCGGCAATAAGAGCTCTGCTTACCTTAATAACATCCCCTCCTGCCAGATAATGAGTCTCCAGAGAATCGGAGTCTATCGGCAGTCCCGCTT
>JABMQR010000259.1 GCA_013202335.1 Bacteroidota bacterium | reverse complement strand
ATTCTTTGTAACATTAAGATTTAGTAACAAATTTCCAAAAACTTCAAAAGGCTATTTCAAAATTCTAAGAATTTTTAAATTGCCTCATATATGTATCAGAACCAAAAACTATATAAAATAAGGGGTTATATATGAGAAAAGAGAGTAAGGTAGCAAAAGGTTGGTGGGATTATACAACGCTTGATCAATCACTGCTCCAGGAGGCGGCAAAAATTACTACGGCTGATCTTAAAAATCTTTCACGACCGGGTTTTACCGTAAAGGTATACGAAACCCGGGATGAGTTTTTTCTTGCCGAGGCACTTGAGTACATCAAAGCTTTTACTGCTTCAACCAGCGACAATCCGAAGGGAATTTGCGGGCCGATAGGTCCTACAGAGCAGCTCCCTCTGGTCGCACGAATTATCAATGATCTGGATATTGATGTTCGGGATGGTCATTTCTGGGGGATGGATGAGTGGATTATTGATGGGAAAGAGGTTGATGCCACCCATCCGCTGAGTTTCAGGCGGGCTGATATGGAGCTCTGTTTCAACCACATTGATAAGCGTTTAAGGATGCCGGATGAACATCTTCACTTCCCTACTGTTTCCATGCTGCAGGATTTCCGGGACAGTTTTGACTCAATTAAGTGTCTTATTATGCAGGGGGGACAGGGAGAGACCAAACACTGGGCGTTCAATGATCCGCCAGAAAGAAGGGGAGTATTCATCGATGTACCACCTACTCCTGAAGAGTACCGTAGTTTAGGTGCACGTTCGACCGATTTGCACCCTATGACACTTATCCAAAATGCAAGGACATCAGGAGGCGGGACTATCTACAATGTTCCGGTTCAGGCTTTAACAGTTGGTCCGCAGGAGACCTGGAAAACTGATTGCATCAGTATCTGGCATCCAGGCTGGCATGACAATCCTTTCGGCATGCGGCTGACAGCATATATGCTGCATAATAAAATTGCAGACTCTTCGGTGCCGATGTCCCTGCTTACAGACCATGACAATGTGGTTTTTCACTATCTGCTGCCGAATTTTGGGAGCTGTACGGTGGAAATGCACTAATAAATGTGGGTACACATTTATTAGTGTTATGCAAAAGCGACGGCTGCAACAGCAGCCTTCCCATTTGCGGCACAGTTTATTTATGTGGGTACACATTTATTAGTGTTATGCAAAAGCGACGGCTGCTGTTGCAGCCTTCCCATTTGCGGCACAGTTTATTTATGTGGGTACACATTTATTAGTGTTATGCAAAAGTGATTAAACCATGAAGATAGTAATCTTCATGGTTTAATCTTTGAAGTCTTAATCTTTGCAGAACAAAGCTTAAGACTTCTGTCTATTTGAAGATTGTAATCTTCATGGTTTAATTCTATGTGCTTTTTTAAAAAATAGTTCTTAGCAGCAGAACTATTTACTTTCTATATTCCATTCTATAAAGGAGCATATTATGTCTAAAATTGAAAAAGTTAACAGTAAACCAAAACTAACATTTCCCATGTGGCCGCAGTTTGCACCGGAAACATTGGAAGATATTCAGGAACCTATCCGTTCAGGGCGGGTTAACTACTGGACCGGAACCAAAGGAATGGAATTCGAGAAACAATTTGCCGCATGGGAAGGCACAGCTAATGCAATCTCCTGCTCCAATGGTACTGCTGCACTACACATAGCCATCTCTTCTCTTAATATCGGACCGGGAGATGAGGTAATTGTTCCATCCTACTCCTTCATTGCCTCTTCATTTGCCATTGTACAAGCCGGCGCAATACCGGTTTTCTGCGATGTTACTGAAGACCATACAATAGACCCTGATAAGATAGCTGAACTTATAACAGATCGTACGAAAGGTATTATTGTAGTACATCTTTATGGCGTTGTGGCCGACATGGAACCAATCCTCTCAATTACCGAAAAGTATTCCCTGAAGCTAATTGAAGACTGCGCACAAGCCTTTGGAGGCCTTTTCAAAGGAAACAAGGTGGGTACCATTGGTGACATTGGCTGTTTCAGCTTCTGTCAAAGTAAGCATTTTACCACCGGTGGTGAAGGCGGCATGGTGGTCACCGATGACAACGACCTTGCCTGGGAGTGCCGATCTTTCCGGGATCACGGCTACGATGTGCAGGAACGATTAAACCTGCTTGCTATGGAAGAGAAACTACCCTATATCCATAACCGGGTGGGATTCAATTATAGAATGACAGAAATCCAGTCAATTATCGGCATTAATGAGCTTAAGCGGTTTGATACCTGGAATCTTACCAGACGACGCAAATATGCCGCTATATACGATAAAGCTTTCAGTGGTGTATCAGGCATTAAAAAAATCCCGGTAAATACCGAGGATCGAAAAAACTGCTATTGGTGGTATCCACTGCTGATTGATACTGAAGTTCTGAAGATAACTGCTCCAGGTTTCTGCTCAATTCTCTCGGATATAGGCATTCCCTGCTATGGGATTCAGTGGCCGGAAGCGTATGAAGAGCGTGCCTACCGTGAGCTAAAGGGGTTTGGGAAGGCTCAGTTCCCCTTCAAGTCGAAAGAGTTCACTAATTCTGAATCTGTTAAGTTCAACGAAATATTTTGCCCTACAGCCCATCGACTTCGTAACGAAACCGTAAGTCTTTTTCTGCACCCAACCTGGGAACCGGTTCATATTGAACGGTGTATCGAGGGTGTTCTGGAGATTCTGAAAGAGCAAAGAAAATGATCCATCAACATAAGAGGAGTACATAACATGACAAATCCCTGCCCCACATTTTCCCAAAGACCAGAAGGTCGCAAACCCGTGGTACTGGCGGTCGGATGCCATCCTGATGATATTGAGTTCATGATGTCCGGCACCCTTATCAGACTGCATGATATAGGTGCTGAAATCCACTATATGAATATAGCTAACGGAAACTGTGGATCACGGGAATATGGACGGGACGAACTGGCTGCCATAAGGGCAAAAGAGGCTCAGGCAGCAGCTGATTATATTAACGCTTCCTGGTATCCCCCCATTGAAAATGATTTAGAAGTTACCTACTCTCTTGATCTTGTGAGAAAGGTTGCTTCGATTGTGCGACAGGCAGCCCCTGATATCGTCCTGACTCTTGCCCTTCATGACTATATGGAGGATCACATGAATACGGCCCGGATTGCGGTTACTGCTGCATTTACCATCGCTATGCCCAATTTTGCTGTTACACCTCCTGCAGAGTCACAGGTGAAAAATATTGCACTCTATCATGCTCTGCCGTACGGCCTGCATGACATGCTGATGAATCGGGTGAGTCCTCAATTTTATGTTGATGTTTCAGCGGTACTTTCCCGAAAGCAGGAGATGCTGGGAATGCATGCTTCGCAGAGAAACTGGCTGGATGAGAGTCAAAGGCTTGATTCCTATTTACAGACGATGGTTGATCAGGATGGTGAGGTGGGTAAAATGTCAGGCAGTTTTGCGTTTGCTGAAGGCTGGACTCAGCACAATCCTCTGGGGTATGGTGATATTGATTTTAAACCGCTGCAGGAACTACTATGCTAGGAATTTCTTCAGGTAGTCTGCTGCTTTGGCAATATCATCAGCAGGATTTTCCCCTACTTCTCTTTCAATAGTCAGAAACCCGTTATATTTGATGTTTTTTAGCGCTTTAATATAAGCCGGCCAGTCTACAGACCCTTCACCTATCGGTGTTTCGTTAAATAACACACCAAAGTCAAACCCATCAATACCGCCCCTGGCAAAAGCATCATATACTGTCGCAGGATCACAATCCTGTAAGTGCACTCCGTCTTTTGCATGGGTATGCACAATATAATCAGAAAGAGTATAGACTCCTTTTACAGGGTTCAGATTCTGCACCATTATCAGATTTGCCGGATCGTAATTCACGCCCAATCCTTTAGATCCGATGCTGTCCAGAAAAGTTTTTAGTGCTTTTGGTGTTTCAGGTCCCGTTTCTATGCCAAAAACGACGCCCCGGGACTTTGCATAATTTCCAAGCTGATAACAGGCTCTCTGCATAATATTATAGGTATCAGAGAATGGATCTTCCGGCACTACGCCGATATGTGTGGTTACCACCGGGGCTTCAAGATCAGCTGCCAAATCAACTATTTCACATGATCGGGTAATTTTATTTTCGTTTTCATCCGCAATCTGGAATCCATGACCACCAAGATCACCACAGAGTGCACTAAATACAAGGTTATTATCATACATCGTTTTCAGAAGCTGTTTACGATCCTCTGATGTCAGTGCCTGCGGAGAAAGTTCTCCTGAAGCAGAATATCCCTGAATTCCAAGAAAACCTAATTCCACCGACTTCTTAATAACTTCTATTATAGGGAGTTTAAAGGATTCGCTTAATACACCAATTTTCATAAGTGTCTCCTTACCTATTACTATTATAAGCCTATGTCGTTTTTAAGGAGATGTCAAATGTTTTAAGTAGAACGTGCCAGACTTTAGGGTTGAACAAATCACTGACGCCAAGAAATCGCTTAGTGAAAGACAAAATCCTCCCCGAGTTCCTTCTGAATTAGTATATGTGCTGTAAGCACACCCAGAATCTTTCTGGGATAGTTATTCATCCAATTCTGTACGTTTTTTATCTCCTGTTTAGATACTTGAGACAAATCAATTCCTTTCAGAAAGAAGCGCCGGATCATACCATTTGCCTGCTCATTAGAGCCTCGTTCACTCGACCGGTAGGGATGTGCATAATAGAAAGCGGTACGTGATGGCCCTCCCCGATAGGAGCACTCCAGATTCTCATAATCCATGAATTCACTCCTTTATCATACGTAATGATAACCCTGAAAGTTGTAATATTGTCAATTGAATTGACAATATTACAACTTTTATTCAACATTAATCAGAAACAGCAGCTCCCTCTTCCTTACTCATTAAATTCAAACCATCCGGAGTTACCTGCAGTGTGAAAGTTTCTGCAGAGGGAAAATCGGTTCCGGTATAGACTGCACTGTGCTTGAGTTGAACTTCATCGACAACGGGATAGGTCAGGACAAAAACATTACAATCAGTTTCGAACTCATCTTCATTTTCAATTGCGATCGGTGTGAAATCAAGATGCAAAGAGAGCCCGGCGGGAAATTCGAACAGATGGGTATCATCTACACGCTTGTACACTACCCCATCAATCTCCTCTGTGGTTGATCGTCCAAGACGACCTGTTTTATTCCCCTCTGCATTCAGCAGCACAGCATCCCGGGCCTGCTCAACAATGATCAGAGCAGTTTCTGTCTCTTTCAACAGCTCATGTTGGTTAGAAATTAATGTTGCCAATACTTCAGGTTCATGCTCATATTCATCTTTGACAGTAACAGCGAAAAAATGTTCAGCGTGTCGATAGCTGCTGTTAGTTGGATTAATCCAACTAACCCGTGGTTCGGTATAGTCCTCATCCAGGTTCACCTCTATCTGCACAACAGCCTCACTCACCAAATTTTCATTATGCTCCACACCCCAGTTATTTGCAGTGATTAGCATTACTTTCTTAGATGCAGGATCATTGATAAATCCATATACAAGCAGCGAGTGGTGCCGTTTCGCATTGAAGTATCCAATTGAGATCAGTTCGCCTGCTGAGATTCTCTCCATGATATCGGTGATCTCAGCCTGCAGAGCAGGTAACTCCTGCACAGTGGTATAATCGTAGCCGTTTATGATAAAGTGGTCATACATGATATCATTCTGCAGCATGTTCATTTCATTCTGGGCAGCGATATTTGTATCTCGAATATTATAAATTTTACTGTAATATCTTGGGAGCAGTTCCGGGTTTCGTACATAGCGCACCTGACTGCCGGAAAAGGCATAGCAGCGACCGATGCAGCCATTAAAGATGTGGTAGGTAACATTCAGAAGCATTATCAGATCTTCCGGCGGCAGACTTCCAAAGCGTTCTTCTACCCAGGGGAATAATGCCGTAGAATAGGGAAGAATTCCCCAGTAATCGCTGCGGATATTTGAGAAACGAAAATTATCCCGACCCCAAATAAACTCTGAAAATCCAATCAGCAGCTCCCTTTTCCACATCTCATCTGCTGACTCAAGAGTCAGGGTAACAGAATATACTCCCGGTTCATAAAAAGGCCGCAAGAGAGTTTCGCTGTGCTCTGATTCCGGGAGTTTAAAATTAGTTTTACCAACTTGAGTTTCGATGGTTAATTGCTTAAGGATTTGTTCAGGATCGTCTAATATAAATTCCAGTATCAGGGGTGACCCGCTGCGGGATCTTATATCAAGAGTGAAATTTGATTCCGAATCCCCTAATTGTCCATCAAATTCCAAAGCAGATAGCGGGACACAAATGAAAATACTGATAACCAACACTAAAAAAAGGATCAGTTTATTATTAAAATAGAGAATTTTTCGCATAGTCATAGTGATAACTGTTAACTCCACGGGTTAAGATTTTAACAGTATAAACCAACGACCTGGCTATTCGATACATTTTCCCGGAGAAAAGGGGTCAGACCCCATTACCCTCACACCTTTTCTCACATATCTATCAAAACAGGGCTGTCGAAAAAGTTCTACGACAGCCCTGAATTCATATTTTATTTATAATTGTCAATATCCTGAATACTAGTCTGAAACAACTGTAAATCCTACACCATCTGTACCGGATATATCATCAACAAGATCATCATCAGTAATGGTACCGCTCAAGTCCATATCTACTACCAGAACATATTCTCCCAAGGTCATAGGAGCACGCCAAATCGTTTGCTGCCAATACCCGTTACTGCACCCATACTGAACAGGAAGCCTGCTTCTATACGTTCCTGTTGCTGGAGTAATTGTATCTCCATCTGAAAAAGGGAGCAGGGATGCATCTACAATATAGACATCAACATACCGTCCCCAGAAGTTGCTTGGCATGTCATAACCACTTGCCTGCCACCCGGCCGGGGTCTGATAGGGATTCCAGATAACCTTTACTCCCTTACCCCAAAAAATACCACTGTGAGATGAATATTTTGTATCAAGACCACTCACTTTGAATTCATCCCGATAATCGTAATCGTATCCAGAACCGCTCACCCATCGGTACATACCACCAGAGGCAAGCTGCAGTGGAATATATCCAGTAAAAACTTCAGGCGGTTCTTTTACAATAAAACCGGCTACCCCATTTCCATCAATATTATCCAGATAGAAAGATTCAGTACCCTCCTGCTTAACATCATAGCGACCAGCAGACTCCGAATCTTCCCCATCGTCCATCATATCCAGAAAAACACTGAAAGCCTGTCCTTCTGCCCATATAGGAATCTCATCTTGTTTATCAGTTTCATCTACATTAATCGTACTAGTTGGTTGAATTACCGGCCAGGGAATAAGCACTCCCTCTTCCTCAGAGGCTGTTATCAACGCCTGAACAGTGAAATCGATATAAAAAAGAGCATTGCCTGATATCTGCGTTCCAGGTTCATAGCTTGCTCCCGAAAAGGGAAGTATCCAAATCCGTACAGGATCGTTCAATCCGTCAGAGACCTCTCTCAATGGCTCAAATTGTGCCACCTGTACATACAGGGTGTTGGTCAATGGAGTTCCTTCATATTCATCAGGATATATCACTGATGTGAGAGTAGTACCCACAGAATAAAAGGCATTTTCCACAGAGAAAGTTCCATCATCAACCACCCGTTTCCCAGCCATAACGATAGGTTGCGGACGAGCAGAGTCATCTTCATTGGTTATAAACCAGAAAGGCAGCTTAAAATCGGTAATCCCGCGGCTTTCCACAGATTCATTCAGATCAACCACTCTAATATTAAAAGCACTGACTGTTAGATCCTCTGGCATCATTAATACACCATCTTCATCCACTTCAAAGCCAATATCATACCAAAGAGCACTCATTCCTATGGTTCCTTCTTCATCAGTCATAGTATAAATTTCAGAGATAACTTTACCAAAAGGATCCAGACACTGAACCACATACGGCTTATTTCCTTCAAGGCCTTGCACCTTGACATATAATGTATCGTTAGGAATCATCTTCCGTGTCTGCTCCAGATTTGAGTTGAATATCTGGATAAGAGGGGTATGTCTTGTTCTTGATTCAATAAACCCGGTGATCATGTCACAAGAGGTCAGAAGACCTATACATAAAACTACGATAAATAGTACTAAAATTCGTTTGATTTTCATAACTACCTCCTTAATTTTCACTGGGGAGAAGTGTTCTAACAGGCACTTCAACCACAACACTGGCCATGTATTGAGCATTTTCCAGATTAAAAGTAGAAGCTGCGATATTATCAACTATACCCTCTCCCTCTTCAGTTTCACGGATAATATTAAACATGCCAACTCCGATACTAACCCATCCAAGCTTTAACTTAGCACCAATATTCATCATCTCATTCATGGATTGTGTTAAGTCAAAATTTTCCAGATCAATCTGAACTCCCTGAACCTCGCCAAAAACGTAGAGCATATTTAACAGATTTGCATCTACACCCAGACTAAACTGCGGTATACCGAACTCTCCATCACTCATAATTGTTTCCGCCACTACGGTCACATCAATTTCCAGCATATTGGGAAGAATTGAGATGTATGAAGTTGCAGCAATATAAGGATTAAAGAGGATATCATTCTCGTTATCGAAAGTATTATCCACTAATGATACTCCATTCATACCGACAGCAACAGAGGGCATTACATCTTTACCGAAATCCAGCACTCTAGCTTTTAGATGAATAGTATCCATAGATATGTCGGTAAAATAAAAATCCTCCCAAATCAATTGACGGCGTGTATACCCAAGTTCTACATCTGCTGAGGAACCAACCATTACAGTAGCCGAAGTCAGGTAAAGATCAAGGTCGTTTATTGTCCCTGCCTGCTGGCCAAATATACCTACATAGGCATTGAGACGGCCGGCAGTCGTTGCTTTGGGTATTGTGAGCACTCCATTTTCACCCCATTTCATAACCGGCGAAACCGTTCTCTTAAAAAGTGCGAATTCCAGTTCTCCATCACCGGCAAACAAGAGGCTAACACACAGCAGGAACAGTACAAATAAAAGCAACAGTTTGCTATTCATAATTTTTCCTCCAAGTTATAGGATTTATTTTTTAAATATCACTTCCTGTGATAATTTAATCTATTAAATCAGGCTGTTAAAAGAAATGTGTAATGTTAGTTTTCAAGATTTTTATAACTGAAGGTGCTCAACATATGCTGATTGAAAACTTTATTTACACTTCTTAAAATAACAAAGTTTGAAACATATATTTATTAGTACAGTATATCATTAGTTATTATTTCAAGTAAAGCAATAAACTGTTAACTAAATATATCTGTACGATAAGACAGCCCCCTCCATATTTTTCATATCATTAGATATTTGATTTTTTTAACCCATCAGGAGTTACTTTTTAAAGAGAAATTTCCCTTTGCAGAGAAATCGCTTCCAGTATATACCGCACTATGTTTAAGCTGGACTCCCTCGATAACGGGATAGCTCAGAAAAAAAATATTGCAGTCTGTTTCGAATTCATCTTCGTTTCATGATGTCCGGGAATTAATGCTGCCATCACATCCGGATCATGCTCATCTTCATCCTTAACGGTTACAGCAAACAAATGCCCAGCATATCGGTAACTGCTGTTTGCAGGATCAATCCAACGAACACCCGTTTAGATGCTGAATCGCCTACATCCCCCTCAAAATCCAATGCAGCCAACGGGACAAGAGTTGATATACTGATAAACAATACCCATACCAGGATCAGTTTATTGCTAAAATAGAGACTTCTTTGCTAGTCATGATGTATATCATCGGCTCCACAAGTAAAAGATTTTAATAATATAAACCATCGACCAGACTATAAGATACATTTTTCCTGTTAACCAGCAATAAGGTCGATTCTTTTTTAAAGATTTAATGCTTATCGTTGATATGGATTTAGATGGAAAACTCACGGATAATGACCTTGTAGATGACATACGATCTGATTCCGGAAACGGAAGATTTAGTGTTTTAGACTAATCCTGTTATTATATGTTCAAACTTAGATTCAACTTTAGGCCATCGTAAAAACATTACGGTAGCCTTTTTTTAAATCAGTAATATCAGTAAAAGGTGGCAGGTACCTTTTACTGATTCTCTTTTACTGATTATAAATTCTTTCCCGCCAATTAATCGATTAAGTGTTGCGTGCACCTGTCAGGTGACCTATGATTGGATTAGGAGTTCATTATGAAAAAGATGTTAACCAATGCAAAAATCGTGGCAACTATAGGTCCTGCATCAAGAGATTATGATTCTATCTACAATATTATCCAGTCCGGAGCACGGGTTATCCGACTAAATTTCAGCCATGAAACAGCAGCTGATCATCAGCGAAGTGTTGATTGGGCTAGGAAAGCCTCAAAAGCCCTTGATATTCCGGTGGCAATTTTTCAGGATCTGCAGGGCCCGAAAATACGGGTAGGAACTCTTACCGAGCCATCGATTGAGCTGGTAAAGGGTGATAAGCTTATCATAACTACCGACCCCTGCGAGGGAACGAAAGAGAGAATAAGTATCGATTATCCCTATCTTCATGAAGAGGTATCCCCAGGAAACAGAATTCTTATTGATGATGGTCTTATCCTTTTGAAAGTGATATCGGTGGTTGGAAATAATATAGAAACCGTAATCAAAGACGGTGGAATCATCAAGCCGCGCAAAGGAGTCAATCTTCCGGATGTTGCCCTGCATCATCTCTCATCCTATACCAAAAAAGATATGGCTGATATGGGCTTTGCTTTTGAAAGTGAGCTTGATTTTGTTGCTCTATCGTTTGTCCGCAGCGCAGCTGATGTGCGGGCGTTGAAAGATTTAATGCTGGCAACCTATGGAAAAATAATTCCCATTATATCAAAAATAGAAAAACCTGAAGCTGTAAAAGATATTGATGCTATTATCAGAGAATCGGGTGCAATTATGATAGCCCGCGGAGACCTTGGAGTTGAGACCTCTTCCGAGGAGGTGCCGGTAATTCAGAAGGCCCTTATACGTGCCTGTAATCTGGCAGGAATTCCGGTAATTACCGCTACACAGATGCTGGAGTCTATGATCCAGAACCCGCGTCCAACGCGGGCAGAGGCAGGGGATGTGGCAAATGCGATTCTTGACGGCAGTAGTGCAGTTATGCTCTCCGGAGAAACTGCTGCAGGATTATATCCTCTGCGTTCTGTTGAAATTATGCAGCGTATCATCATGCATACTGAGTCCAGCCTTGAGTATAAGCGATTGGTACTGGGACAACGGTTAAACCGGGAAGATATAGAAATCAAACTGAAAAAGAGTACGACTGAGGCGGTGGGTTCAGCAACCCGTGAGCTGGCTTTGGCTATCAAGGCATCATATATTGCCTGTTTTACCTATTCAGGAGGGTCTGCTAAATTGATCTCCAAGTTCCGTCCCGGAATTCCCATCGTCGGATTTAGCCCTTTAATGCAGACGGTTCAGCGGCTTTCCCTTGCCTGGGGTGTAAACCCGGTTCATATAACCGATCTTGTCTCATTGGATACCTTACTGGCCTGTGCCCCTGAATATCTTAAAGAGCACGGTTTTGTGGGACCGGGAGATACCATCGTAGTAACTGCGGGAGTTCCCGTCGGCAGTCCCGGAAAAACCAATCTAATCAAAGTGGTTGAGATCTCTTAAAAAAGGGTGCCATGAGCAAAATGCCCAGTTAAACGAACCTTTTACAATAGCAGCCTGATATCGCAGATTCCTCTTGCCTATTCGGGTCTGACAGGGTAACATTTCAATATACACATATAGATCAGATTCAACATGATCAAGAGCCTCAGGAGGTACGTTATGAATACAGTGAAAAGCATTTTAGATCAGAAAGGAAGTGAGGTTGTCAGTGTTCAGCCTGAAGATACGCTGACACAAGCGATTCTTAAACTTACCCAGTATAAAATAGGCGCAATCTTGGTTCTTGATGAGAAAGAAGCCATTAAGGGGATTCTGTCAGAACGTGATATCATCCGACACATGGCAGGACGGATTGATATTACAACCACAGTACCTGTTTCTGATGTGATGACCAAAGGAGTCACCTATGTGAAGCCACACCAGAGTCTCGATGAATGTCTTCAACTTATGACAACCGGACGGTTCCGCCACCTTCCTGTGGTAGAGAACGAAACTTTGGTTGGTATTATTTCTATCGGGGATGTGGCCAAGTCTATGCTTGTAGACTGTGCACTCAAGATTGGACAATTGGAATACTACATTACAAACACCTATTAATAAAATGGCTGAATACCAATATTCTCATTTCACTCCAGGTAAGGCGCAGCCGTCCAGGGTATGGCGTATCCGTCCACATTACCGCTTCATACCCATGTCAGGCGTGCCGGGAATTTTCAATCCCGAGGGACCTCTGACCAGGAAATCCTTACAATAGGAGACTCCTTCCGAAACCAGATCAAAGCCCCCGGAGGAGATGCACCAATCAAGTAGGATCCCACGAACTGCACGGTTAAAGTAGACAGCAAAAGTTTCTGCATCCGGCGAGCTGCGGAATTCACCGCTAGCCTGCCCTTCAGCTATGATCTCGGTGATGAATGTGTGCCAGAACCGCTTTCTGTCTATGATCGCTTTGTCAGAACCCTCTTTAATGGTCTGATTAGCATAGAGAATCTTCAGCATATCAACACCTATCCGGTCGCGGACATAGCGCATCTGGGCACGGGTAAAAGCAGTCAGTTTATCTGAAGCGCTGGTATAGCGTTTCAAGTTTGGCGCATATGAGCGATAGTAGGCATCAATTGCCCAGAACTCCTCAACAATAATATCGCTTTTTGTTGCAAAGTAGGTATAGAAACTCCCCTTGGAGGTTCCTGCATGCTTCGTTATATCTTCAATCGTTACCGCTTCAAAACCTTTCGTCCTAAAGAGGGTCAAAGCACTCTCAAAGATAATCTGTTTTGTTTGCTGCGCCTTGATCTTTCGGGAATTCGCTTCACTCGCTCTCTTTTCCATAGCACCTCCTTTACTGAATCACGTTACTCTCAGCAGGACTGAAAATTTTGCCAGGATTCATAATTCCCCTGGGATCAATTGCCTCCTTTACCGCACGCATCATCGCGTACTCTGCTTCCGGCATCAGCTCACATAGATACTCCCTCCGCTTCAGTCCAATTCCATGCTCTCCGCTAATTTTCCCACCAAGGGTATTGATTACAAAAGCATAGAGCTCACGCAGGAGAAGCGGCTCTATCCTCTGCCACTCTTCCATGGCCATTTCAGGATCTTTAACCAGAGTTGCATGCAGATTACCGTCACCCGCATGCCCATAGCAGGGAATTGTGACACCATACTTCCCGGAAAGTTTTGTCAGCACCGGGATCACAGCAGGGATCGATCCGATAGGCACCACTATATCTTCCAGGCTCTGAACCGGGCAGAAGATCTTGAAAGCCTCAGCAATATTTCTGCGTACTGACCAAATTCGCTCCTGGGTGTTTCGATCTTCAGCAACATAGACTTCCATAGCACCATTATCGGCACATAGGTCGCCGACGGTTATCATATCACTCTCAACTTGATCAGTATTGGAGCCGTCAACCTCTATTAAGAGCATGGCCCCCACTCCTTCATACGGAAGTGATTCATTCAGGTATCGGCAGGATGTTTCAACAGAGATCCTATCCATAAATTCTATGCTCGTGGGAACTATTCCCCTGGACATGATGAGGGGAACAACCCGAATAGCCTCCTCCACTGTTTTGAAAGGCACCAGCAGATCGGCTTTTGCTGTTGGTAGTCCGAGAAGACGGATTGTTGCATGAGTGATAATTCCGAGGGTTCCTTCAGAACCGATAAAGAGCTGCTTCAGGTCATACCCGCTGACATCTTTCGTTACTTTACCCCCAAGATGAAGAATGTCTCCTGCAGGGGTGACCACCTCCATGCCAAGCACATAGCGGCCGGTTACCCCATATTTGACAGCCTTTCCGCCGCCGGCATTCTCGGCAATATTCCCACCGAGAAAACAGGTCTCCAGACTCATAGGATATCCTGCAAAGTAGAGGCCGTGATCCTTAACCTGAACATTCAATTCATTGGTGATTACACCGGCTTCGGCAACTACCACCATGTTCGCCAGATCTATTTCCAGAATGTGATTCATTTTTTCTACCGAGAGAAGGATGCCGCCATAGGCCGGGATTGCCCCTCCGGAGAGACCGGATCCTGCTCCTCTGGGGGTAACCGGGATAGAATCGCGATAGGCAATCTTCATGATGGAGGCTATCTGTTCGGTTGATTCCGGGGTCACCACGACATCGGGCATGTGTCCGTATTCTTCTGCGGAGGTCTCATCGTGAGAGTAACTCTCCATCTTTTCCCTATCCACAATGATATTACGGCTGCCTGTGATCTGTTTCAGCTCATCGACTACACTGACGGTCACTCGTCCATATGACATTCCGTTCAGACCGCTCATGCCATTCGTGCTCTCTCTTTTTCCATTCATGATTAGGCTTCCTTTCCGGGAAATCGCTTGCGAAGCTCAGGGATGATCCTGAAAAGATCTCCTACTATGGCAAAATCTGCTACTTTCATCAGGTTTGCTTCAGAATCGCTGTTTATTGCTATAATCACTTCTGCAGTCTTTATTCCGGCAAGATGCTGCACTGCACCGGATATCCCCAATCCCACGTAGAGTTTGGGTGAAATTGTCTTTCCCGAAAGTCCGACCTGATGGGGATAGCTGGTCCATCCGCGATCCACTGCATTTCGGGAGGCTCCGACCACGCCACCCATCGAATCTGCAAGATCTTGAAGGATTGCGAAATTTTCTCTTTTCTTCACTCCCCTGCCCCCGGCAATGACGATATCTGCTTCCTCTATATTAACAAACTCTGAATCATCTTTTCTGCAGCCGAGAACCTCGACCCGCCCATCAAACCAATCCGGACAAAAAGGGATCTGTACTATTTCACCCTCCCGATCAGGATCTTCCGGTAGGGTATAGGATGATTTAGGGCGTACCGTTGCCATCTGGGGGCGGTATTCCGGGGTCTTTATGGTTGCCATAATATTTCCACCGATTGCAGGACGCGTCTGCAACAGGTTTCTGGTGCCCTCTTCAATAGCAAGTTCTGTGCAGTCGGCAGTCAAACCGGTATGCACTTTCACGGCGATATAGGGCATCAGGCTTCTTCCCATGGAGGTAGCTGCGGCCAGAATTATGTGTGGCTGATACTCCTGTATGAGGGCAGCTATGGTGTTGGCATAGGTTTCACATACATAATTTTCCACTCGCGGATCGGCTACACAATAGACGACATCTGCGCCCTTTTTTATCAGTTTTTCAAGCTCGCCCTGAGAGAGACCGTTTCCCATGACCAGAGAAGCAAGCTTTATTCCCAGCCTGTCTGCAAGGGTCCGCCCTCGGAAAAGAAGCTCATAGGAGACCTCTTTCAGGTGTCCTTCATACTGCTCCGCCAATGTCCATACATACCCCATATCCAATTCCTTCTGCTTTCCAAGCTCCCTCGCTGTTTTCTCGATTACTCTTTTCACAAGACCCCCCGGGTGCTGAGGTACGCCATCAGCTCATCAACAGCTGCCTTCACCCCTTCATCATCATGTGCAGCAACACTCCTGCATGTACGTGTTACCTTTGGTATCTCAATCTTGACGACCCGCGTAGGCGAGCCTTTCAAACCTATTTTTTTGGGATCGGCAGCAATATCCTCATACCCATAGAGGGGTATTACCAGCTGTTTTGCCCGTTTTTTTCCTTTCAAAGTGGGGAGGCGTGGGGAAGCAGCCTCTTTAACAACAGTCATCACTGCCGGAAGAGTAATTCTGACAGACTGATACCCTTCCTCAATGAGTCTTTCAACTTCCATTCTTTTTTCTGTAATCGAGTCTATTTTGGAAACATAGGTTGCTAAAGGGATATTGAGCCAGGCTGCAATGCCTGGGCCTACCTGCCCTGTGTCTCCGTCTGTCGCCCGTTCACCGGTAATGATCAGGTCATAAGATCCGATTTTCAGGATGCCCTGTGCCAGTGTATAGGAGGTTGCCCAGGTGTCTGCACCGCCGAATTTTCGATCCGACAGGTGAACAGCCTCATCGCAACCCATTGCTACCGCTTCTCTCAGCACTCTTTCGGCAGAGAGAGGTCCCATGGTAATTACAGTGACGGTTCCGCCGTTGGTTTCTCTGATGCGAAGAGCTGTCTCTATCGCATAGAGATCCAGCGGATTCACTACAGATTCCACCCCGGATCTGATCATGGTGCCTGTTTCAGTATCCATCTTGACATTGCTTGTCTCAGGCACCTGTTTTATGGGTACAATAATGTGCATAGACATCTCCAATCGTGTTTTATAAGGATACGAATCAAAATGTGTGAGAATTGATATTTAGTAATTAACATAGCAATAAAGTTCGTACCATCCCAAAATCTTACGGTATGAATTCTGTTTTGTCAATCTTTTTTTGACTACAGTCAGTGACTTCGGTCACTTTATAGAGTTGCTTTTTTTCATCAAAAAGGTTCCGCGCATAAGCACACTTTCAGACACCGCACGTCGATAGGGATTTATATCCTGTGGATTCGAAACGTGCAGACGATTGGTTAAGACAGTAATCGTCAAACCAGATGCGGGGTTGATATGGAGATAGGTACCGGTGAACCCCGTATGACCAAAACCCTTCTGCGGATAGTTTTGACCGAATTGGAACCCATAGCCGCGATCTGCACCGCGATTGGTAACAGCGGCTTTCATGATGGAGGAATCCAGGTATCCACCACTTTCGGAAGAAGCACCAGCCATGTACAAATTCCCCAGACGCGCCACATCTGCAGCATCGGCAAAAATTCCCGCATGTCCCGCTGCCCCACTAAAATAATGATAGCAATTGCAGTCATTGGAGGTTCCCTGAAGGGGAATTGCTTCGTCACGCCAGCCTGAAAATTCCAATCCAAGTTCAGAAACCATACGCTTTTCAATACGATTGCCAAATTCGGTTGCGACGGTATGGGAGGTGTCAGGATGGTACGCTGCACTCTCAAGTCCAAGAGGTGCAAATACCAATTCCTGCATTGCTTGAGGCAAAGTCTTACCGGTTATCCGCTCCAGGGCAAGACCAAGGAGCATGAAATTCAGATCAGAATAAACTATGCCTTTTTTGCGGGGATGCTCAGCCATAACAGACGCCAGGATTGATTCAAAGGATTCATCAATCCGGGTGTAAAAGGGATACCAATAATGGATTCCTGAAGAATGGTCCAGCAGGGAAGAAACATCAACCTTTGCCAGGGCAGTCCGCAGCAGGGGATTTTTATATGCAAGAAGATCGATAATCAAGGTGTCTTCCTGGATTTCACCAGTTGAAAAGAGCCGCAGGATTGCAGTTGCGGTAAATATTTTTGATAGGGAAGCCAGATCGAAGAGATGCTCTGTCTGCAGAGGGGTTCGCCTGGTTTCGTTCCACAGAGCATGGCCCCAGGCTTTTTCAAAGAGAAGCTCCCCCAACCGCTCAACCCTGATAACGGCACCCCGAAAAAGATCCTGATCGATAGCCTGTTGGGTTAATTCATCAAACTTATACGTCGACTGCTTCATTACCCCACCCTTTTCGGTTTTTCACCATAAGTATTTCCGTTATACCTGGACAGGCAAAATCAGGAAGGAACCCCGCTTTTTTATACCCATGACGCTCATAGAAAGCTATGGCTCGTTCGTTAAAGTCAGAAACCAGAAGACAAAAATCCCTGCCGATCTCCGCAGTTCTTCTTTCAAATTCCTGCAGAAGGGCTGAACCAACTCCTGAACCTCGAATATCTTTATCAACCGCAATAAGCCGCAGATAGGGGGCTGAAGAAAAAGCCCCACGGGGATCAATCCACACAAAACCGGCTATCACCTCCTCAATCTTTGCCACGAAAACTGTGTTGTCCAAACGTGAAGCAGCAAGTAACTCTTTAGACAGCCTGGCCTCATCAAAACCATAGCGGGTACCAATGGGAGAAGCACAGGCTATGGTAACACAGAGAAAAACCTCAGAAGGCAGCATAGACCGAATTGTGATAAGCATATTATTCCTCCAAATGTATTGAGGGTACTGCAGCTAGATAAGACTCCAGCTCTGCTGAGGGGTATAACCCGCCCGATTGGAGCATGGGTCTTTCATTGATATAAGCAAGACCTTGAAAAGGATTATCAGCCAAAAGGAGGGGCGCGTCCAGATCTATCCAGGAACAAAGAGACGCAAGTGATAGGGCCGCTCCGATACCGACGCTTGATTCCACCATGGAACTTAACATTACCTGCAGGCCTGCAGTCCCGGCTGCTTCGATCAGAGCAAGGGTCGCAAACGGACCGCCGGTCTTGGCAATCTTCACGACGATTCCAGCTACATGGGGGGCTTCCGTAACGTAGGATCTGAGGTGTCCAATATTCCTGACACTTTCATCCAATACGATCGGGACAGCAGCAGCCTGAGCCAGACTCTCCATTTCTGCCGGGGTTCCCGCGATAGGTTCCTCAATAAGTTCAACACCAATGCGCTCAAGGGCGGCAATCTTACCCGGAGCCTCCTCCAGGGACCAGCCCTGATTTGCATCAACCCTAATCAATGCTTCAGGAAGCAATTCTTTAATTCGTGCTATTCTTTCGATGTCACCAGGAATACCGGCTTTCACCTTAAAACGGCGAAATCCGCAGGTACGAGCCCGATGAACCATATCCTCAATGTTGTCCTCATGGGCAAGCGTAAAAGAGGTTTGGGGCATCGACCCCGATGCATCTATCCCAAGAATCCTGGCTCCGTTTTGCTGTTTGATGATACCTTGCAGGCTAATTAAGGCACTCTGAAAAGCGCAGAAACTCACAGGATATACAAATTGAGGCTTCGTTCCCGGTCCCTGGTTATAAAGCAGATCCTCGATAGAATCTAAATTGCCTAAGGGGGCTAAGCAGGCACCATTCCGAAGATCAGCCTCAACAGCCTCTGTGGTTACCCCATAATAGGGTACAACAGGGGCCTCTCCATATCCGAACAGATTATCCTTCCGTATCTGGATAAAGACATTTTCCCGATAGTCATAGGTTCCATGGGCAATCCGGAAGGGTGTTTTTAAAGCCAAACGAAGTCTAAAAATCTTTATTTCTATCATGGTTAGCGGTTTGCTCCGTACTCGGTGAATCATACAGAAAACAGGCTGCCTCATGGTTCTCACCAACAACGGAAAGGCTAGGTGCTTCCCTCCGGCATCGATCCATGACCTCGGGACAGCGGTCCATAAAGGGGCACCCTGCACGTACTGCAGAAGGGGATGGAACATCTCCCTTTAAGATAATTCTCTGCCTCTTGCGTGCACTGCGCGGGTCAGGTAAAGGAACTGCAGAAAGCAGGGCTCGCGTATAGGGATGGAGAGGTTTTAGGTACAAAGTATCTGAATCAGCGGTTTCTACAATATGGCCAAGGTACATAACCGCAATTCTGGAGCAGAAATACTCTATCACCGCCAGGTCATGCGCAATAAACAGGAATGTCAAATTAAACTCTTCTTGCAGATCTTTGAGGAGGTTGAGGATTTGAGATTGAATTGAGACATCCAGAGCGGATACTGGTTCATCTGCCAATATAAGCTTTGGGTCCAGAGCCAGGGCACGTGCGATACCGATACGTTGACGCTGGCCACCTGAAAACTCATGCGGGTACCGATCAGCAAAGGAAGAAGAAAGGCCGCAGCGATCCATAAGCGAAGCGGTTTTTTTTTGTATCTCACTTTCATTCATAGAGACAATTCCCCGACGCGCATAGATGCGAAGAGGTTCTGCCACCAGATCCCCGGCGCGCATTCTCGGATTCAGAGAGGAGTAGGGATCTTGAAACACAATCTGAAACCCCATCCGTTCCCGTCTCAATTCTTCAGGGGAAATTGCAGCAAGATTTTTCCCCTCAAAAAAAACTTGTCCTGCAGTAATAGCTTGCAGCTGGGCAACAGCCATTGCTGTCGTCGATTTTCCACAACCAGATTCACCAACCAGACCAAGAGCCTCTCCTCTGCGAACCGTAAAACTTACACCATCGACAGCTCGAATCCACCCAGCATTTCGTTTAAACAAGATCCCCTTTTCTATGGGAAAATGGACCTTGAGGTTCTGTACATCCAGGAGTATATCATTTTTATCAACCATGGTTATGTTCCTTTGAGTGGAGCCAGCAGGCAACAGTCCTGAATTCGTCCCCTTCAACCTCAAACTCGGGAGGATTACTCTGAGCGCATATATCCATAGCCTGTTCGCACCGGGGACGGAAGGGACAGCCAGGGGGCAAATCGATGAGATCCGGCGGAGCACCGGAAATTGAATGAAGCCGTTTCCCGCCATTCCGGTCAATCCGTGGTATAGAGTTCAAGAGACCTATTGTATAGGGATGCCTGGGCGCATAAAACAGAGCATCAATCTTTGCCCGCTCTACAATACGACCTGCATACATGACGCAAACAGAATCGCACATATCAGCAACCACCCCAAGATCGTGGGTTATCATAATGACAGAAGTGGCCTTCTCTTTGGAAAGATCCTTAATAAGCTCCAGAATTTGCGCCTGAATAGTAACATCAAGGGCTGTAGTAGGCTCATCGGCAATAAGTATGTCGGGATCACAGGAGAGCGCCATGGCAATCATGACCCGTTGGCGCATACCACCGGAAAACTGGTGGGGATAGTCATTTGCACGCTGCTCCGCATCGGGAATGCCGATAAGCTTTAAGAGCTCAACAGCCCTGGATCTTGCTGCCTTTCTGTTCATACCATGATGGAGACGAAGCGCTTCAGCTATCTGGACCCACACTTTGATAACCGGATTTAGGGAGGTCAGGGGATCCTGAAAAATCATGGCAATGTGCTTACCGCGAATAGTACGAATTTCCTCTTCAGATCGTTCTAATAAATTTTCATCTTTGTATATCACTTTTCCGGCTGTAATCCGCCCCGGCGGATATTGAACGAGCTTAAGAATGGAAAAGTTTGTTACAGATTTTCCACATCCCGACTCCCCTACTATGCCTAAGGTTTCACCCTTGTGTAAGGCAAAGGAGACATCGTTCACCGCTTTTACCGTTCCACGTTCAGTTCTAAACTCGGTCATGAGTCCCTGTACCTGGAGTATTGTTTCTGTATTCATAGTTTTACTCCTAGCGTACATTCCGTAAACGCGGGTCTAGAATATCACGAAGTCCATCACCGAGCAGATTAAACCCAAGAACAAGGGTTACTATCGCTAAACCCGGATAGATTGCTGTCCAGGGAGCAAGCATCATTACCTTCCGTGCGCTGCTGAGCATATTGCCCCACGAGGGCTCGGGAGGTTGAACTCCAAGGCCGAGAAAGCTTAAGGAGGATTCCAACAGAATAGCTACCGACAGGGAGAGAGAAATTTGCACGATAATGGGAGCTATGCTGTTCGGTAACAGATGACGGAACAGAATATAGGTACTTCCAGCTCCGTTAGAACGTGCCGCACGGACAAACTCATTTGACTTAAGCGTAATGATGGCACCGCGGCTTATACGGGCGAATTGGGGTACATACACAATTCCTATGGCTATAATTACGTTATACGTATTCTCCCCGAGAATTGCCATAACAAAAATGGCGAGAAGCAGGGAGGGAAAAGAAAAGAGAATATCAGCTATGCGCATGATTCCATTATCCCAGCGCCCTCCGAGAAAACCCGCCCAAATACCCATAAGGATACCAACTACCGCACCGAGAGCGGTTGCTGAGATGCTGATAACCAGTGAGACGGAGCTTCCCTTCATTATTCTTGAGAGAATATCTCGTCCAAACTCATCGGTACCAAAAAGATGGCCGGTAGAGAGGGATGGGGCTTCGAGCATATGTTCGGCACTCATCTCCGAAGGATCAAAGGGCAGCCAGAAAAAGGATACAATAATCACTAGTACATATATCAGGATAATCGATAGTCCTGTCACCGCTATGCCGTTCTTAAGTAATCTTGGTGTTGACACGGCTCACCTCACTGCATCGTCCAAGCGGATACGGGGATCCGCCAGGGCGTAAATTATATCGGTAATAAGATTAACAACCACAAATATGGTCGCTATGACCATCACTACTGCCTGTATTATGGGATAATCCCTCTGATAGATAGCATATAGTGATAAACGTCCCATCCCGGGAAGTGCAAAAACTTCCTCAATGACAATTGCACCGCCAAGGAGGTAACCGGCATTAAATCCCGTTACTGTGATAACTGGCAGAATGGCATTTTTTAAGGCATGGAAATAAATAACAGACCATTTTTTAAGCCCTTTGGCTTTTGCGGTTCGGATATAATCCATTTGAAGGATCTCCAGCATACTGTTTCTCGTATATCGCATAACGACAGCCGCGAAGCCGATGCCGATGGCAAGAGAGGGAAAGAAAAGCATTTTGAGATTTTTTAGGGGTGAATCCAGGAAACTTACATAATTCCCCATCGGAATCCATCCGCGAAAACCTGAAAAAGCCAGCACCATTAAGGCAGCTAACCAAAATTGCGGCAAGGATAAACCTAACAATCCGGCAATCCGGCTTAAAAAATCGCCAAAAGTATTTTGATGCAGTGATGACGCAATACCCAGCGGTATCCCTATCAGCAAGGCAAGTATCAGAGAAAACAGGGTTAACTCCAGACTTAGGGGAAGACGGGAGAGAATATCAGGCAGTACCGGTCGGCCGGTTCGCAGGGAATACCCGAAATCACCTCTTACGATATCACCCAGCCATTCTATATAAAGAATAGGAACCGGCTTGTCTTCACCAAAGAGTCGTTTAAGTTCTTCCATCTGTTCAGGTGTTGCTTCCACCTGCGTACCCATGTACATTTCCAACGCAGTACCGGGTATCATACGAACGAGAAAGAAAACAATTAGAGATACCCCCAACAACACCGGGATTAGAGATAAGAGTCGTTTTACGACATACCTGCCCACAATTCACCTCAATAATTATTAATTCTTGCTACTTGCCTGAGAATTGACGCCTTACCGCAAGGGAAGGCGTCAAACTACAGCTTTTATTTTACTGTTGTATGGGTAATATAGTAAAGACTTCCATTTCCGACCTGTTTGAATCCTTCAACTCTTGGACCAATAACATGGTTTTCATTCGGGCTGTAGAGGAAGATCAGGGGAGCCTTTTCACTAAGTAATTTTTGCAGTGCATTGTAAGTGACCTTACGTTCAGCGGGAACTGTCTGAGATCGACCAACGTCAAGGAGATTATCAGTTTCTGCATCTTTAAACATAAAATTATTGACACCACCGGTACTGTGCAGCGTTCGATATAAGAATCTGTCAGGTTCACCGCTGCCGCCTCTAATTTCTATCATAGAGTCGAAATCGCGTTTTACCCAACGATCGATATATACACCCCATTCCACAACCTCAAGCTCAGCGGTTACCCCAATATTCTTGAGTTCGCTCTGAATAACCTGTGCAACAGCAAGTCCACCTTCATAGGTTGCTGAGCATACTATGTTGAACGTAAAACCATTGGGATATCCAGCTTCAGCTAATAAGGCTTTGGCTTTATCGTAATTGGGAGAAGAAAAGGGAAGTTCTGATAAGGGAAGAGCCCAATCAGTAGCCGAAACAGGGATAGGTCCGGTAGGTGATCCCATGCCAAATTCTGCCATGGCAACAATTTCGTTACGATCTACCGCAAGAGCCATTGCCTGGCGAACCCTTACATCATCAAAGGGTTTTCGGGTTGTGTTAAAACCGAAAGTACGAACATTTATTCCTGCTTTGCTCTGCACGGCAACCTGAGAGTTTGTCATTGCCTGACGAATAGTTGCACCATCATTAATAGTTGCTATATCCAGATCGCCAGACCTTACTCCAGCTAAGAGGGAGGCAGCTTCGGGAATAACACGGAAAATCACTTTATCTACGGCTGGAGCACCAGCTTCAAAATAGTCAGGATTCTTCACTAAGGTCATTGAGTTATCTGGTATCCATTCCTCGAGCATAAAAGGACCTGTCCCTACTGCAACTTTCTGCAGATTGCCGTTAGCTTCTACTGCTTCTTTGGGTACAATGGAAAGATTATTTGAGGTCAAAGCGTCCAGGAGTGATGCGAGCGGAGCAGAGAGTGTTAATTTGACTGTGTAGGAGTCCATTACTTCTATTGCTGTTACCAGAGCAATATAGGATCTCCCTGGAGAAGCGGTTTTAGGATCAATTATACGTTCCAGAGAATATTTTACATCATCCGCAATCATCTCGCGACCATTATGGAACATAACGCCCTTGCGGAGATGGAAAATATAGGTCAAGTTGTTGGGTATTTCCCAGGACTCGGCCAAATCCGGTACAACAACAAGGTCCTCATCCAATCGTACTAGTCGGTTGTACATTAAATCAATTCGACGATGAGACGAAAATGCAGTGACAATGTGCGGATCCAAGCCCACAGCCTCCTGATCTACACCAATGGTGAGCACTTTTTCTGCAGCAGGTTCTGCTGCAGCGTTTTCAACTCTTCCGGCGGCAAAAAGCCCCGGGACAACAACCATGATCAACATCATGACGATTGCCAGAAACAACATACTAGATTTCTTCATTTTTTCCTCCTAATGATAATAAATAACAGTAAGATATATATTTACAGGGTTACAACACCAAGAACAACTGGAGCTGCAGCACCGGTTACTACTGGCAGGTTCCCTGATCTGCCCATAAGAGACTCATGTCCAATTACAGCAAAAGCCATAGCCTCACGCGCCTGGTCTGGTATTCCATAGGAATTAGTAGTTGTTACCTCAATTCCTTCCGGTAAACGTTCCTGAATCATCCTTAATAAGGTTATATTCAGTGCCCCTCCACCACAGACCAGTACTTTGGCTATAGAGGAACCTGGTAATACAAAATCACGGTAGGAACGAGCTATCGATTCTGCGGTAAAGGCTGTCGCCGTTGCTACACTATCTTCAAAGGAGAGTCCCTTTGCTTCCGTAAGTTGTAAAAACTTTTTGGTAAAATCACTACCATACACTTCTCTTCCCGTGCTTTTGGGTGGGGTTCGAAGGAAATAGGCATCTTGCATAAGAACATTTAACAGCTCTTCCGATACGTTCCCCTTTGCAGCAATACTTCCTTCGGGATCATAGCGATTGATTCCTTTTGTACCTATTCCTACCACCGCGTCTATAACCATATTCCCGGGGCCAGTATCAAAGGCAAAGATCCCAGCTTTACCCGAATATTTTGGAAGAACTGTTGCGTTTCCAATTCCTCCAATATTCTGTATGATTCGCCCTTCGGTTGGACTGCCGAATAATTGAAAATCGGTAAACGGTGCTAAGGGCGCCCCTTCTCCTCCTGCAGCCATATCTGCAGAGCGCAAATCAGAAATTACGGGTATCCCGGTACGTTCCCGTACCACCGCGCTCGAACCAAGCTGAAGAGTTCCTTTTACTGATATATCACCTGTAGGTCCGGGAAAATTCTGTGGTACAGGAGCATGCCAAACAGTTTGCCCGTGCATACTAATGGCATCAACTTGATCTATTTGGCACCCTGCTTGTTTAATAAGGGTGAGTACGGCTTCAGCATACCATTCAGAAAGACCAAAGTGTACAAAGACTAAATCATCTATCCTTGCGCTTTCAACTTTGCAGAGGTTCGCAATTTTTTCCCGCATAGCATCTGTATAGGGTAAATAGTAATGCTGCAAAAGCTGGATAGATGCAACCTCATCCTGCTTATCTGTTTTTATACTTACCAATACGGCATCTACTCCGTCCAACGAGGTGCCAGACATAAGGCCTATGACTCTATGTTCTTTTTTTGCCCGATAGGAGGATATAAAGTTGACCTGTTTATTTGTGTGTTTCATAATTAAGATAAGTATATGACACAATATTTCAAATAGCAACAAGTTTTTTAAAATTTTATTTCTTTACTTTTTCCAACCTTAATGATAAAGTAACAATATGACTGAACATCCCTTCCCAGCATTGGGTTTTGGGCCTGGTCAGAAAATGGAGAATAATCGATGATCGATACGACGATAACCCAGGATATGTTGGAACTATTCACAACCGAACAATGCAATGAAAATTCTATGAATATCGACAAGATGTCGGTACATGATATTCTTCAAGTTATCAATAATGAGGACAAAACTGTACCGTATGCAGTTGAGCGCCAGCTTGATACCATTACCGCTCTCGTTGAAGATATTGTGGTATCTTTTAAAAGAGGTGGGAGACTGATATACATTGGAGCTGGGACCTCCGGACGTCTTGGGGTTCTTGATGCATCCGAGTGCCCTCCGACTTTTGGAGTCAAGCCCTCCATGGTGCAGGGAGTTATCGCGGGAGGGCTGGATGCCCTGGTTCGGTCCATAGAGAATGCTGAAGATGACGCAGAAGCTGGGGTTGTCGCGATCGAAAAAATCGGATTTAATTCTAACGATGTGTTAGTAGGGATTACAGCCTCCGGGCAAGCTCCGTACGTTCTGGGTGCTATGACTAAAGCTCGTGATCTGGGGTCTGTTGTTGCTGCTATCAGCTGTAATAGTGGATCAAAAACTTTTACTTGTGCAAAGTACGCAATTTATTTAGACGTCGGCCCCGAGGTTGTAACAGGATCAACGAGAATGAAAGCAGGAACTGCTCAGAAACTGGTTCTTAATATGATAACGACTGCAAGTATGATCCGATTAGGTAAGGTGTACCACAATCTTATGGTTGATCTGACGCCTGTCAATAATAAACTCGTAGAGCGTTCGAAAAGGTTAATACGTCAAGCAACGTCCTGTACTGAGGCAATTGCCGGGGAAGCTTTTGAAGATTCCGGCCGGAAACCTAAGATTGCCATTCTTATGATACTGCTTGGTATTGAGCGTAAGGATGCAGAATTTCTTGAAAAAGAGAGTCAGGGACCCATTGCAGATGCAATTCAACTCTATCAAAACAGGAAAGTCAGCTCCTGTACAAGGGATTAACGTTCACAAAAAGGGGAAGTAGATGGACGATCATGCAAATATTGAGGGAGCTCTAATTGCTATAAATGCTCGTTTAGATACTTTATCGGAGTCTGAACGTAAAATTGCTGAATATGTATTTAAGGAACCAAAGAAAGCTCTCCATTTTAACGTAAGAGAACTGGCAAAACAGAGCAATTCCAGCCAGGCTGCCGTGGTACGTTTTTGCAAACGCAACGGGTTTGGGAGTTTTAACAATTTTAAGCTTAGACTTGCCCGCGATGTTTTTCGAGATTCCGATGAACGTTATATTCCGGATCTGGATCTGGAATCTGAACCTTCTCCAGGTAGAGTTGTCCATGGTGTAATTGATAGAACGCGGCGTTCGCTTTCTTCTCTCGAATCTACCCTTGACCCTTCCTCTGCTGAAGCTGCAGCTAATACTATAATTGGTGCTACTTCTACGGTACTTTTTGGTGTAGGGGCGTCAGGTGTGGTGGCGTATGATTTTATGCAAAAGCTCACCCGTCTTGGATTACCTGTTTTTTACACCTCTGATACAGACTTGCAGCTCACAGCTGCTTCAACTATTCATGCAACGAATGTCGCTTTTGTGGTCTCGTATTCAGGTGAAAACACCAATATGATTGAGGTCGTTCACTTAGCCCGAAGCAGAGATGCTACGGTGATTTCTTTAACTATGGATACGAGAAATACCGTTCGTTCCTTAGCACAAATAGCACTTCTGGTTCCAACCTCAGAGCGTATTTATCGTAAAGGGGCAGCTACGTCACGTATAAACCAGCTTGCTGTAGTTGATATACTCTATTCGATCATGGTTTCAAAAAATCTCGATAATTCCATTACGGCAATTGAACGAACCATGGCTGTGACGCATCGTGGAGCTACTACAAAATTTAACTAGTGGCACGAAGCGTGGTGTTGAGATGAAAATATACTTTTCGCAGGTGTTGCCTTAAAGAAACTCGTATCTCACTACACGACCCCTCCGTTCTGGATTTCTCAAGTTTTCTTTT
>JABMQR010000025.1 GCA_013202335.1 Bacteroidota bacterium | reverse complement strand
GCCCATAAAGGCTGATGGCGGTAGCGATAGCGATCTCAAAATGGCTTGAAGACCCAATGATGACACTGGTGATGGCCTCAGGGTACGCTAACCCAACCAGCCTCGTGACCACTAGGTTATACCCAACAACCACAACAAAACCGACTAGAAGTGGAATGGACATCTTAACCATCAGATCAGGGTTATTCAATAGTACCTCCCCGTTCATTGAGAACAGGACAATTAGGGTAGTCAATAACGCGATGATCGACACTTTCCCCATCGCTGGCCTGTATGTTTCATTGAACCACATCTCCCCTCGATTTGCTACAAGATATTTCTTGGAGATATACCCTACAATCATTGGCAATCCAATGAAGACAAAAAGGGAGAGCACAAGCATCCCTTGATCTATCTGAATGTTCTGGATGCCGGTCAAGAATGAAACCACTGGAACATATAGCACTATAATCGTGATGGTGTTCAGGCTTGTGTTGATTATGTTCTGCTCCTGATTTCCCTCAGATATTGAGCCCCAGACAAGCACCATGGCCGTGCATGGGCTGGAACCAAGGAGAATCGCCGCTACGATGAGTTGGTCGTAACCGGCTAGGAAGTATTTTGCCAGGTAAGCCGTTACTATTGGTGCGACTATCCAGTTTGAGATCGTTGTCAATAGAATCGGTTTAGGGTTTTGCATGAGTTTTTTTAGTTCCTTTATTTGGACATTTAGCAAGGCTGGGTACATCATAAAGAAAAGAAGAATACCGATTGGGACTGATATGCCCCGTATCTGCCATGCATCAAAAGCTTGACCGAGTGCTGGTAGATAGAGAGAAAAAATTATTCCGATTGCCATACAGATGACAACCCAGAGGGCAAGATATTTTTCAAAGGTGCTGAGGTGAGTTTCTTTGGACATTTTATTCATCAAACAACCGATTACTTGTTTTTACATTGTGTCAGTACTGAAAGAAATGAAGTGTTTTAGGGGTATTTCCATTTCTTCCCTTGTTTTCGCGCATAAGTTCCCCTGATATAGGCGATCTGTCCTTTGTGGTGCGCGATTTCAGCTAGGTAAGCAAATAACCCTTCCTTTCTTTTCCTTAATCCGCCCCAGTAGTTGGTGTTTTCCTCTAACTGGGCTTTACTTAGCTCACCAATTTCCAATAACACCAGTTTTTTACCGTTTTCAATGTCATTGATCATCTTATCCGAGTCATGTTGTGTCTCTTTGTAATCAGATGGCCAATCTCGGGGTGTCCAGTCATGGTCGTCTTTGACTAGTCGAGGCAAGCCAAGGTTGGTGATACGGCTTAGATGGTTCAGTTGCCATTCAATATTATTTGATTCTGGTGTTGGTTTCCAGGTTGCCTCCTCTGTTGAGAGTTCTTTGAGGGTTTTTAATAATCGAGTAAAAAGAAATTCTGCGTTCTCTTGTATTATTGATGCTTGTTCAGACAAAACTTCACATCAGTTTGTTTATTCGCAGCATCCTTTTTCTTCTGTTTTCTCTTCCTTCTTGTCTCCGCAGCCGCAGTCAGATTCAACGGTCATCTCTTTCTTCTCATCTGAACAGCCGCAATCGGTTCCACTTTTTTTGTCATCGACCATACTTTTTCACGCAAATATGTTAACATGTGGAGGAAATATAATGGCTTCTCTTACGAAACAGAATCAAAATACTTATTTCAGTTAATAATATAAAGTAAAATAGGGTAGAGGTGGAGTGGCAAATAATAAAATGAAGTTTAGTTCTGAACGACTTGATGGGATTGATAAGAAGATCCTTGAAATGCTTTTAGGGGATTCTAGAACCCCTTTATCTCATATATCAAAGGAAGTTGGCATTTCCAGTCCTGCTATTCGTGAAAGAATAAACAAATTGAAGCAAGAAGGAATTATCAAGGGTTTCTCCACGATTATTGATTATAAAAAACTTGGATTAGGTCTCACCGCTTTTATTGGTTTAAGTATGGATGATTCAAAATGTTGTCAAGATGAAGTTTTTACTGATTTAGAGAACATTCCTTGGGTCTTGGAGGCTCATTTTACAAATGGTGAAGAGGATATTCTAGTAAAAGTTGTGACCGAGAATACAGAAACTCTCGTTGATTTACTTGGGCAAATGAACGCGATTGATGGCGTAAATCGTACAAAAACCCTGATTGCCCTCAAGACCCCGATTGAAAGAAGCCTGAGCTAATACTCCAACCCCTAACACTTTTCTTGATCTACCTTCTAACCACATAATATTTACCCGGATACATCCACGTACTCTTTGATTGCTTTGGCTGATATTCTCATCCATGTTGTAGTAGCGCGCTCGGAGAGCGCGTATGCTCTTGTTTAGCATCTTTTTTGGTCAAATG
>JABMQR010000258.1 GCA_013202335.1 Bacteroidota bacterium | reverse complement strand
AATGTATATTTATACGTTATTAAAAATCACTGGCACTAACCGACTACCCCCCCCCTAATAATATTCCCAGAACTTTTACTCCAATCAGTGATCTAATGACCACCATTGCCGATACTTATCCCATTCCGAAAAACATCAGAGCAGAGGAATGCCGGTTTATACTCATTTCTGAGTATTTTGAGTAGTTACATATTGGCACCGTGGTTAAAAGTGTTTAAAATACCTTTTAATTTCCCATTCATGAACTTCTTCACGGTATTCTTTCCATTCCTGTCTTTTGGCTTGCAGATATATATTATAAGAATGTTCGCCAAGCGTTTCCCGGATTAACGGGTCTTTTTCCATCTCGTCCAAAGCTTCCTCCAGACTTTTTGGCAATTGTTGAATATCATGTAAATGTCTCTCTTTGCTGTTAAGAATGTTCAGGTTTTTATTTATATAAGCAGGCGGGGTAATTTTATTCTTTATTCCTTCAATTCCGGCTTTCAACATTATAGCAAAAACAAGGTATGGATTAGCCGCTGGATCTGGATTACGTAACTCGATGCGTGTATTTTCTTTCCGGCTATTCGGTATTCGTATTAGCGCTGATCTATTTGATAGAGACCATGCTATATTTGTAGGAGCCTCATATCCAGGTACAAGTCGTTTATATGAGTTTATTATGGGATTTGTAATAGCAGCCATCCCCTTTGCATGGTTCAATAATCCACCAATATAATAGCGAGCCGTTTTACTTAATTGAATACTATCGTCCGGATCATAAAAACTATTACTATCTTTATATACTAATGATTGATTACAATGCATTGCATTAGCATTTTCTCCTGAAAATGGTTTTGGTAAGAAAGATGCGTGCAGTTCGTGCTTTTGGGCGATGTTTTTCACAATTTGCTTGAATGTCATCCATTTATCGGCTACCCATAAAGCATTAGCATACTTAAAGTTGATTTCGTGCTGTCCTGGGGCCACTTCATGATGGGATGCTTCGACAGAGAAGCCCAGTTTTTTCATGGTTAACATAATTTCAAGTCGTGCATCCTCTCCTCTGTCTTCAGGGGAGAGATCAAAGTAGCCTGCATTATCATGGATGTTAAAAATTGGCATCCCTTTTTCATCAATTTCAAAAAGAAAAAACTCACCTTCAGGGCCAACATTTAAATCAAACCCAAGGTCACTGGCTTCAGCAAGGGCAGTCCTTAATATATTTCTTGAACACCCGGAAAACGGGATCCCATCGGGTTTGTAAATATCACAAAAAACATGAGCAACCCCTAAAAGATCGGGTCTCCATGAAATGCTTTCAAATGTTGATAAATCAGGCTGAAGATACATGTCTGATTCTGTTATTCTCCCAAAGCCATCGACCGAAGATCCATCAAACATTTGTTTGCCTTCGATTGCTTTATCAAATTTTTCAGCATCGATTGTAATATTTTTTGCGAATCCGAAAATATCTGTAAACTGTAACCGGATAAACTCGATACTATTCTCTTTTATCTGCTTAAATATTTTCTCCTGTAAGTCTGTAGCTGTCTTAATATTAGTAGTCATTGGTAATTTTAACATCTCCTTGTTGTGTTACAGTAATTGCAAAGCAACACAATTAATTAAATTTTCTTAGTAATAAATAACAATTATTTTCTCATGTAAGTAGAGATTTTTCTGTCTTTTCTGCTTACGCATAACGATCAATAATATCCCTGAAAGCATGCTAACAAATACCTTACCTTCCAGAGCTACATCTGTTTATACCTTCGGTTTTATATTCTTTTTGGCTTTGTTTTCGAAGTGTAGTGATTTCTGGATCACAACCAGAAATAGAATAATCGGTCGTTTGAAAACACTGCAAAAGGTTGATCATTCGCCTATTATTGCATCAATTTTCAAAGAACATTTTTCGTATCTAGGTAGTTCAGATTATGATCACTACACTTCGAAAACAGAGCTTTCTTTTTTAACGTGTAGCTACCCGATCAAACCTCCTGAGAAAATAGAGCCAATTTTTTCGCTGTTATATGGCAGTACACAAAATGTGTGTTAGAAAACTCTACCTTTGGCGGCGGTACAGTTTCACAAATAGTCCCAATTTTTCTATGACAACGACCGGCAAAAGGGCAGCCTTTAATTTTTTTTGTTGGGTTGGGTGGAGAACCTTCAAGCCGTATTATCTTATTTTTTAATGGATGATCAACGTCGGAGACAGCTGAAAGCAGAGCTTCTGTATAGGGGTGATATGAAGAACCCATAATCTCATCTTTTCTTCCATATTCACAAACGTGCCCCAAATACATTACCATAATATAATTGCTTATATAATTAATTACATTAAGATCGTGGGAGATAAAAATATAGGCCGCCATTGTTTCCTGCTGAAGATCTCCAAGAAGATTTAGAACTGAAGCCTGCACCGATACATCCAGAGCAGAAGTCGGCTCATCACAGATTAGCAGATTGGGGGAAGTCGAAAAAGCTCTGGCAAGAGCGGCTCTCTGCATCTCTCCTCCACTTAGCTGTGTTGCCTTACGATTGAGATATTCCTCCCCAAGATCAACTTTTTTAAGGATATCAATAATCATTTTTCGACGTTCTGCCTTGGATTTTATGCCAAGCAGTTTTTTTATGGGACGCCCGATAATATTTTCCAGAGTAAAAGAGGGATTAAGACTCCTTCCCGGATTCTGAAAGATAAGCTGAATCTCACGCAATACAGTTGGAGTTCTTTTTTTCCAGGAAACAGAAATATCTATACCGTCAAATAACAATTTCCCCTTGGTT
>JABMQR010000257.1 GCA_013202335.1 Bacteroidota bacterium | reverse complement strand
TATCCGGACCAGCCGTCTGATATTTTTCCTACTTTCAACATTTTTAAATCACGGGACAGGGTTGCCTGTGTTACATGGAACCCCTCTTTTATGAGTAAATCAAGCAGCATTTCCTGACTGTCTATATGGTGAATCTGGATAAGTTCCTTTATTTTGTTCAGACGGTTCTGGCGTTCCTTCATGCAAAGCTCCTAGTGAATAATTATACAGATTGCTGAATCTTTCTTTTGGTAGAAAATTATTTTCTCTGCAATATGTTCAGCTCTGTGAATCTGTAATAAATATTAACGGTATAGATAATTAACAGTAAAACAAGTTGATAGGTACAGTGCTGCAACTCTAAAATTGCATATTCGTTTATCCATACGATTTTGTATAAACATACAATAGGTATGGGAGAAATTCAAGCAAAACTTCTCAATTGTCATAAATCTTATGGATTTGAACCTTATTGTAGGGCGTTTTATTATAAAAATGGTTTAGCCTATCAACAAAACCGCAGTTTAACCAGTTTGCAGTCAGTGATTACAGCAACCCCTTTCACCTTGTCTGCATCTTGTATATAGTTATTTGCTATGAAGCAGTTGGATGTAATAAATCCGTTCCATAATGCCCCTGTCTGGTATGCAGAGTCCATTGATACCACCATGCGGGCAGCCCGTGAACTTTTTTCTTCCGAAAAACAGTCAGGGATTGTCGTGTCTGCGGGTTTTCAGACAACCGGAAGAGGGCGTACGCTGCGGCGTACATGGGATTCCAACCCGGGTGATAATCTCTTAATGACACTTGCCCTGGACCGAAAGGATTTTTCAGGCCCGCTTCAATTATTACCGCTTCTTACCGGATTAGGTGTCGCAGATCTCATGGAAACACATTTTTCTTTACAGGCCGGGATAAAGTGGCCAAATGATGTTTTGATTAACGGCAGAAAGATATGCGGAATACTCTGCGAAGCTTCATGGGACTGTTTACTTATCGGAATAGGATTAAATCTTTGGCAGCAGAATTTTCCACCGCCACTGGCTGGAGTTCATTTTCCCCCTACATCTGTTATTGCGGAGTCCCCATCAGCAGCCAGAATGGATCTTGAAAAAGTAATCCATGGACTGCTCACCTCTCTGCATGCTTCCTTTATCGCCGGGGACTGGCAGGAACGCCTGCAAAGTAAACTGTACGGCATAAATAGCGTGGTGGAGTTTACGGTGGGTGAGGCTGATGGAGGTGGAGTTAATGGTGAGAATGATAAAGTATTATCCGGGGTAATTCAGGGAGTATCTGAAGATGGCGGGTTGATAATTGATTCGTCCACCTGGTATGCCGGAGAGATAAGCAGTGTGAAATTCTCATAGTTGATATAGGTTCCCTTTATATAACTGGACACCTTGATCTGCATATATTATACTAAGTGTACACATACTGCACATAAAGCGAGGAGGTGTTATGAATATTACCCTGTCAGCTGATGAAAAGCTGATTGAAAAAAGTCGTGAATATGCCCGTCGCCACAATACATCCCTGAACAACCTCATCAGGGAGTATCTTAAAAAACTTTCTGATTCCACACTGGACGACAACTTATCAGCTGGTGAATCTTTTACAGCAATGACACAAATGTATGCTGGTGAGTCCAGCCCTGATTATCATTTCAATCGTGATGACCTGTATGACAGAGAAAAAACTAATGAGTAAAACTTTTATTGATACCAACATTGTAGTATATGCCAACGATATGCGTGATCCGGAAAAACAGAAAACAGCAGTTAATCTTATTGCTGCACTTATGGACTCAGGGGGAGGAGTTATATCTACCCAGGTACTTCAGGAGTATGTAGTAACTGCGCTGCAGAAACTTCATCAGCGGCCGGATGTTGTTATTCGTACGATAGCTATTCTGGAAAACCTTGAAGTAATACAGCAATCTCCGGAAATGATCAGGAAAGCTGTCGAACTGAAAACCTTGTATCATATCAGTTTTTGGGATGCCTGCATTATTAGTAATGCTGAGGCTGCCGGATGCAGTACGATCGTATCTGAAGATTTAAATTCCGGTCAGTTCTATTCGGGTATCGCAGTAATAAATCCATTTATCTGATAATATTTTAGCAGAGAGAAGATTCAGATGCTTACAGAGCATCTGTAGTAAGTAAGGAGAACTAACTATGGCAGAAATATTGCGGCCGGAAGCGTGGGAATTATTACAGACACATGTGAAAAAAGAGGCTCTTATACGCCATGCTCTTAGTGTGGAAGCTGTTTTGCGGTATTTTGCTACACAGTTTGGTGAGGATGAGGAAGAGTGGGGAGTGATTGGGCTGTGCCATGATATTGACTATGAGAAACATCCCGATGAACACCTTAGCCATGCAGGCGGGATGCTTCGCGAGGCAGGATGGCCTGAACACTATATCCGGGCTGTAGTTAGTCATGGATGGGGGATATGCTCAGAGGTAGAGCCGAAAAGCAGGCTGGAGAAAACTTTATTTACTATTGATGAATTAACCGGGTTAATTACTGCTTCTGCACTGGTCCGTCCCTCAAAAAGTGTACTTGATATGAAAGTGAAGTCAGTTAAGAAAAAATGGAATGTTAAGGCATTTTCTGCCGGTGTAGACCGTGATGTTATAACCCGGGGTGCCGGGATGCTGGGAATGGAGCTGCCGGAGGTAATTGAGTGGTCCATTATGGGAATGCGTACTGTTGCTGAGGCGATTGGGTTGAAGGGAGCGGTTGAGTAAGTCGCAGTTTCCGTTTTAGTGATAGTATCCCTGCTGGTGATAACAATTTCAGCTCTCTAAACAATATCCAGAGCAATTTCCATCATGGCATTAAATGATTGTTCACGTTCTTCCGAGGTCGTTACCTGCGAATTGACAAAAGAATCGGAAACCGTCAGCAGGGTTAGCGCCTGAATGCCGTATCTTGCAGCAATGGTGTACAGGGCAGCACTCTCCATCTCAACAGCAAGAACTCCATATTTAGCCCAGAGTTTCCAGGAGAGATCCTCTCCCTCTACTCCGTAAAAGAGATCTGTTGCCAGAATGGTGCCGACATGCGGTTCAATTCCCTTCCCGACCGCAGATACATACGCATTTTTTACCAGCTGGAAATCGGCAGTGGGGGCGTAGGATGCACCCTGAAATCTGCGCTCATTTATTGAGGAATCGGTACAGGCACTCATGGCGATAACTATATCAAATACATTCATGTTTTCCTGGAATGCACCGCAGGAGCCGACACGGATAATTTTTTTCACATCATGAAACTTGCAAAGTTCTTCTGTGTAGATGGCGATTGAAGGGATTCCCATTCCGCTTCCCATGGTTGATACGCATTTGCCGTTATAGAAGCCGGTATAACCGAGCATATTTCTGACATCGTTAAACATAACCACGTCTTCAAGGTAGGTGTCTGCAATAAATTTTGCCCGCAGGGGATCTCCCGGCAATAATACGGTTTCAGCTATTTGTCCCTTTTCTGCTCTATTGTGCGGTGTTGCCATCATCTGCTCCTTGACCTCTCAGTCTCCGATTTTTTGTATCGTTTCTCCTGATGCAGTATACAAAATATTCTTTCTAACGGGTAGGGCTGTATGAGATAGCTGACGGCTACACAAAGTAGTTGTGCTGGTATACAATCAGCAAGTAGATGAGGCGGTTTTTAGGGATTAGCCTTTTATATTGATTATAAACTGTTCTGAATACGGTGGGCAGATATGTGATTAAATTGTTACCCTACAATAGATTCTTGATCATATTTTTGATTTTATTGGATATACAATATTTTTCCATTTTTATGTGAACTATTTTATACCAGTGTAAGGATTTGCAGAAATTGTTTCCCACCGTTTTCAGATCAGTTTAAATTGATTACATTTTGTATCACCAGGAGAAAATAATGGATAAAAGTAAATTAGGTATTAACAATGACTATAAAGAGATGATTGTCGAGGGCGGTCGTGAGATGATTGCCAAAGCACTGACAGTCGGAACCTGGGGAAATCTCAGCCTGAGAGACACTGAGACCGGACTGATTTATGTTAAACCGTCAGCCATGAAATACGATGAGATAACAGCAGAAGATGTTGTCGTATTTAATGATAAGTTTGAGATTGTTGATGGTTTCAGAAAGCCAACGATTGAGTATCAGTTTCATATCAGCATTATGAATGCCAGAAAGGATATTCATTCAGTAATACACACACATCCGGTATATTCAGCAGCTTTGGGTACCCTTGGATGGGATCTGCCGGGAATCAGTGAGGATTTTGTGCAGTTAGTCGGAGCAGAAATTACCAATTGCAAATATGCTCTTCCCGGATCTGGAGATCTAGCCGTGAATATTGTAACGGCTCTGGGAGCAGAGAGGAATGCGGTTATGATTCCGAACCACGGCACGGTATGCTGTGGAAAGGATTGGAGCATGGCAGTAAAGGTCTGTTTTGTGGTGGAGAAGGCTGCACAAATCTATCTCCTTGCTAAGAGTGTGGGAACACCGATGCTGATTTCGCCTGAAGACATTGCGGCAATGCGTGAGTTTGCAAAAAACCATTACGGACAATGAGCTAATTTTATTAAAAATTAGCTCATTGAAGTTTACAATTTAATACGATTTAATCGTAAACTTTTAATTAAATGGAGATTGTGTGCTTGATGAACACTATGAAGAGTGAAAATAGAGGAACCTATCCTGATAATGTATTCTCTTTTTGTCCGGCCTGCGGTGCGCGGGGTTTCTCGGTTCAGAATGGATTTATGCCGGGAGTGGATGGGCACAATAGATTTCTGTGCGAAAGCTGTGGATTTAAGTTCTATATTAACTCTTCCATTGGCGTTGCTGCCGTTATTATTAAGAACGATGATGAACTGTTGATGGTTCGAAGAATGAAAGAACCCCGAAAAGGCACACTGGATCTTCCCGGCGGTTTTGCGGCACCTGGCGAGAGGGCAGAAGATGCGGTACGGCGGGAGGTTCTGGAAGAGGTGAATCTGGTTCTATCAGCTTGTACCCCATGGGATACCTCTTACAGTAACGAGTATGAGTATGGGGGAATCACCTATTTTACCAATGATATTATATATACCTGTGAAGTGACTGATTGGGGTTCGCTTGCCGTGAATGAGCCAAATGAGGCAGAGCCGGTGTTTATAAAGCTTGATGAGATTGATATTGATTCAATTGGATTTGACTCCATCCGTAATGCAGTAGTAGATTTATTAAAGAAAAACAGATAGTAACAGGAGTAATATATGGCAAAGCAGTGGGTATGTCCAAAGTGTGAAAATACCGGTTATGAAACTGACAGGTTTGCAGCAACCGGCGGGGGAATTTCAAAACTATTCGATGTGCAGAATAAACGATTTAACACAGTGAGCTGCACTAATTGCGGGTATACCGAAATCTATAAAACAACTACAAGCGGTCTGGAAAATATTTTTGATCTCTTTATGAGTTAGGAATTGAATATGACCTATGCTGAAATTGAAGCTTATTCACTTACAAAACCTGAATCTGAGTTGTGCTTTCCTTTTGATTGGGAGACGCCGGTAATTAAGGTGTGCGGAAAGATGTTTTTTCTGGGAATTCCCAAAGAGCAAATCCCCCGGGTAAACCTGAAGGGTGTTCCTGAGGAGAATAGTGTTCTGCGGGCTATGTTTAAATCTATAATCCCCGGGTACCACATGAATAAAGAGCACTGGAATACCCTCTATCTGGACGGTTCTGTACCCGATGAGATTCAGAAGCAGATGGTTGATGAATCATATCAGTTAGTAGTTCAGGGACTTACAAAAGTACAGAGGGATAAGCTTGCTGCCGCTAAATAGCCTATCACCGGGGGGGCTCTATATTTTGATTACGCATATACAACATAAGCTCTATATATTCGATTTGGGGAATGTCGTTCTTGATAATGTTGATGTAATACCGGCAGTAAGTAGAGAACTGGGCGTTTCGCAGGAGAAGTTCAGCAGCTTTTACGACAACCTGTCAGATGGGTTGATGATTGGTTCTTTATCACCGAAAGAGTTTTGGGCCAAATATGCCAAAATTTCAGGTAGGAGTGTCGAGAGAGATCTTCTTGAAACTTGTTTTAAGCCTATTGAAAACAGGGAGATGACAGCATTACTGTCTGCTTTGCGTGAGCGGGGTGCCCGGGTTGTCTGTGGAACCAATACGCATGAGAGTCACTTTGGCTATCTGAAAATGTGCGGGATTTTTGACTACTTTGATAAGGTCTATGCATCACATGAAATGGGGATAGCCAAATCTGATACAGAATTTTACCGTTCTATTCTAAGTTCTGAAAATGTTGAGGCTGAAGATACCTTTTTTGCAGATGATCTGATAGAAAATATTGAGTCTGCCGCATCAATAGGGATTCATGCAGTGCTGTTTGAAACGAGGGATTCAATTACTACTGATCTGCTCTAATACATTAAATTAAAAGTAATAAATTGAGGCGCTTTCAAAAATACCTATTTTTGAAAGCGCTACCTTGGAATAAGATGCTTTGCATCTTATTCTTAAAAGTATGCATAGCATACTTCGATTTGTGAAGTT
>JABMQR010000256.1 GCA_013202335.1 Bacteroidota bacterium | reverse complement strand
TTTGCAGAGAGATACGATTTTTTCCATAGTTACTTTGCTCATGCATTACACCTCTTGTTCCAATTTTAGTATTGTATTGTTAATTCTTTCCAGAGTTTTCTCTTTTCCCAGCAACTTAACCGACTCAAATAATGGCGGCGATATTCTGCTTCCCGTTACAGCAGCCCGAATCGGCATTAACAAGGCTCCAAGTCCCACACCTATTTTTGCAGCTGTATCCCGGAATAACTGATCCATATCTCCATCACCTTGATTCCAAAGACCTGACAAAAGGTCCTTTGACAGGTGCAAAATTTCAAGTGCCTTTGCAGCATCCGCCTTTTTGGGAATAACATCTTCAGGATTTGGTGTTTCTATATCCTGAAAAAGAAACCTGGTCATCTCCGAGACATCACTTAATTTTTTCATTCGTTCATGAATCAGCGGAATCATATTACCAATAACCTTCTCCTGATCATCAGTAGGCGGATTTGAAATAATACCATCCCGAACAAGAAACGGGATAATCAGATTCCGAAGCTCCGCAGCTGATTTTTGCCGTATATACATTCCGTTAAACCAATCAAGTTTCTTATAATCAAAAACACCGGGTGCTTTATTTATTTTTTCAAGGCTAAATACTTTTTCCAACTCTTCGCGGGTAAAAAACTCTGTTTTATCATCATAGGCCCAACCAAGAAGACTAATATAATTTATTACAGCCTCAGGCAAGTATCCATCATTCATAAAGTCCCTAACCGCTGTTGAACCGTGTCTTTTTGAAAGTTTTTGACCATCCTTACCCATCACCATAGGTAAATGACAGTACTTGGGCGGCTCCCAGCCGAAGGCTTCATAAAGTAAAATATGAAGTGGGCCTGAGGGTATCCACTCCTGTGCACGCATGATATGGGTAATCCCCATCAAATGATCATCAATAACATTTGCCAAATGATAGGTAGGAAATCCGTCAGATTTCATAAGTACCGGATCAGGATTGACATCCTTGTTTTTACGGGAAATTTTACCCATAAGAACATCATCAAACGATGTTTTCCCATCAAGCGGGACTTTAAGACGTACCACATAGGGTTTGCCGCTTTTTTCTATTTCAGAGCGCGCATCATCATCCAAATCCCTGCAGTGGCGGTCATATCCTTTCTCTTTGCTCCTGGTACGTTCCTGCTCCTCCCGAAGTGCATTCAGGCGCTCTGAAGTACAATAACAGCGATAGGCTTTCCCATCAGCAATCAATTTTTCTGTATAACTTCGATAGAGTTCACTTCGTTCAGATTGTACATAGGGACCATACTTCCCGCCCTTCTCCGGACCTTCATCCCAGGTTATTCCAAGCCAATTAAGCATATCATAGAGATCCTGAACAGCCTCATCTGTTGTTCTTTCCCGGTCTGTATCCTCAATCCGCAATATGAAGCTTCCACCCTGAGAACGGGCATAAAAATAGTTAAATAAAGCAGTTCTGATGCCGCCTATGTGCTGAAGCCCTGTAGGGGACGGTGCGTATCGTACTCGTACACTCATACTTATATGGTTTCCTCTTGTTAGATAGCGGTTCTTTTTGGCAAAAACAACCACATGCAAATTATACTATCTTGTGTTTGTTGTTATACCTGAGATTTCCGCATAATTCAAGATAGGCAGGTAATAAAGATAGGGGGGCTATTTAGGTAAAGTGATACTGTTGAAGAAAATCAACCAGATTAATAATTACCCGTTCTTCTTCCTTCCATTTCCCGGGAAGATCCTCGGACAGCAGCATCCCCCGGTCAATTATCCGGGACAATCCATCTCCCCTCTGATAGTGAGAGAATCGGTATTCAATTTGTTGATTTCTTTTAATATTCTCAGGTGCAAAATCATCAATAATTTCAAACGGGTCAACCGCTTCAAATAACCACCACTCAAGAATTATTGCATTATCAGGAGAATTCACAGCATAAATTTCCGGCAGATGCATATGATCAAAACTCTCTTGAATTTCAAATCTATCTATATCAATATTTATTAAAATCCTCCGAATTACAGAATCCTGAAGATCTCTGATATATGAGTACAATAGGCTAGATTCATCAAAATTAATCGAGGTAAGAAATATAGTTTTAGTAATCTTAACAACTCTTTGGTGACCCTGCGTCACTTTTTGATTACTTTAACTTAATTTAAATAGTTACTCAATGGTGTTACAATTTTTCCATGGATTATCAGAAAATTTTAATTGAAAATATTAAATATTATAGATCGCGTATAGACTATACGCAGGCAGTGCTGGCTGAAGCGGTAAACGTTTCTAAGAGTGCAATTGGACAAATAGAAATAGGAAAAAACACCCCTTCATTCAAACTATTGCTTGAGATTGCGGATGCCTTGAAGATAGAGCCTTATCTACTTCTAAAAGAACGAAAATACCTTTCTGATGATAATTATTCTGATAACAAAGAGCTTGCTGCAGAAATTGTCCATTTTTTGGAAAAAAACAGGAAAAAGAATCAGTAAACCCGAACTTTATTTATACTTCTCTACGTATCAAACCAGAGTACCATCTCATTCACAGCCCTGGTTCTGGATTCCTCATGAGTATCATACGGAATAAGATGCCCCGCTTCCGGCAGATGAACATGCCGAATTTCACCCTGAATTCTTTCTCCAACCCATTACACTTGTACAGCAGGGCTTTCAAGAAAATTTACCGCATCAGAGAATATCTGAAGGAATCCTGCATTCACTACTCTGTTCTCATCCCCATCACGGGATAAGGGGAACGGCACCTCGTGACTGCTGGCCGGTGCACCAGGATATTCGTTAACAGCAATAAGGGATTTCCCCTCTTTATCTTCCCAGGTTCTCCGAAGTCCACTTACAGGAAACACCTTATCCGTGGAGATCATAAATCCCTTAAAACGTTTTTTCAGTGCTGTTAGATAACGATTTCTTAATCCAGGCACAAATTGTGTCTTCATAAGACTTGATATAATAGGAAAAATATTAATCCCTGCAGCAGGGATCTGCTTTCTTAAATCTGAAAGCAAAACACCTTTTTTTTGTAATGATCCAAACTCATCAAAAAAATGATTAAGCCGACTAAATGCATCTGCATCAAGTATTGCCCGTGATACTGGATTTGCATACTCCAGAATAGAACCACCGCAAAACAGGCAGACCCGGGATTCGTTAAACAGTTTATCTGTATTTTCTCTGTCTTCATCAAGCATAAGTAATGTTTCTGCCAGAGAACATCCAATTGAGTAGGAAAAAAAATGAATGGAGGCATCCTCAGCCACTAATGAATCCTGACCTCTCCTGATTCTATAGACTAATTGCTCCATATCGTTGATCGTCTGTAATGCCCCGGTAATAAATCTTTCCGGCTTTTCATCGATTCTCTGACTAAGTGCGGCGTTTGCAAATGAAATAGCAGAATTATGTGTGGATGAGCTTTTCCGCAAATTCATAATAGGCATCATACTGCGAACATTGCTCCAGACACTCGGTGCCCGGTTCACATGGTAGGCAATAGGGAACAGGATTACCGTTCTGCCTGTAGCATGACATAAATTATACGCCCAGGGCAGGTATTTTTCCCATCGTCTTTCATTCAAGCCGTGAAGCAGAATCAATGCCCGTTGATTTTTTCTCGCTGCCTTTTTTTTCACCGATATGCCGGCAGGCACAAATATCGGGTAGGAAAACACCCTGTTCTCCTCAATGGTGTTATCCTGGGACAGCGCTCCTTGCGGATAGAGCACTGAGGATGACTGTACTGTCCTAAAAAAGATATCAATATCCTGATAGCTGAGCAGCGGCACATCCCCTGAACAGCTCGGGCGCCGAAAATCTATCTTATCTAACATTCTAGCCATATCCATAAATATACATGCATATAATTCATTACTGGTACTGCTCATTTATATCGCCTCCCTGTAACCACTCAGTCCGGATTATTCAATTCCGGCAAACGTTACAGGAAAGATACCACCACTCCTGCGACAGGGAAATGATGAGAGTTAACGATTTGTGTAGTTAAGGTGGTAGTTATTTCACACTAATGAGAAATAGGCATGTATGCCGGTCGGTCACACAGCAGCGACTGCATTTCCTACTTTTGCTCTTTAAGGAGATTAAGTAAATCTATCCTGCTTCGAACCTCAGTCTTTGTATAAATATTAGCAATATGGTTATTAACCGTATTAACAGAAATCGAGAGCATGTCAGCTATCTCTTTACTGGTAAGACCAAGCTGTATCTGCTCAATTATCTCTTTTTCCCGATAAGTGATGCGAAAATTAGTAAGCATCCTGGTGTCTATTACGTTTCCGGGAGATTCCGGAATATGTACAAAGTAGTTTACCAGGTAGATGAGAATAATCAAGGATATCCAGAAATAGTAGATAGGTAATGTAGCCAACCCTTGTATAGTAAAAAAGACATCTATCATAATAAAGGGAACCATAAGACCGGATAGGATGATAAAGGAGGTACTGATGGTACGTGCATCCTTATCCCTGATGGATTTTAAATTCTTTATTAATACAACGACCGAAAACAGAAAAACGCCAAAGAATATTACCACCAAAATTGCTCTGAAACTTGCAAAAGGTCCAAGAACCATTTCCAGGGTGGCTATTGCAACAAAAACGCCACTAAAAACAATAAATATTACCTTGAGTGCAGTTGTCCATGGCGATGCAACAACCCAGCTGCTAAAATAGGGAATAAAATAGATGAGAAATGCAATATCCAGAAAAAGAAGTGCTGTGTATACGGTTTGCAGCGCAGGTGAGTACTGCTCAATAAACACATTTGCATAGAGACGAAGAGCATATATCACCAGAATAAGCGTTATTGAGATCTGGAAAACAAGATAAAATTTCGTCCAGGGATAATCTTTACGAATATGAAAAATAACAGACAGGCATATATTCATGCAGCCTGCTGCAAAGGCGAGGACATAAATTACAAGATTAATTCCATTCCAATTCATGGTGGCAAGTATATTCACCTTTATTGTATAGGGTCAAGGGAAAGTGTACTGGTATTTCCCTATAAGATTAATAGATTTGAGGGAAGGCAGCTTTCTGTTATTTCCCACAAAACAATTCTAATATTTCTGCAGTTCAGCTGCATTTTGCCCTTTTGAGATAAAACATCTACCGCAAACATCACTAATATCCTTTAATAGTTTCGGAATAGTACAGGAGTAATCCAGTCTTGGACCACTCATACCAACCCTGTCCCCAAAAAGCATATTAAACCTGTTTGCATGCAGTACTGCCTGTGCTTTATTAGTAAACAGCTTCATATACAAATCAGAACCTTGATCCTTTAAAAACCTGGTTCCTAATCGGTATTCAGGAATATATCTTCTTAAGGCCTCAGAAGCATCTTCCCTACTTCTGAATGGCGTATCGGGAATTGCAAAATGGAGATAAAACCAGAATTCAATTCCAGGATTTGTATATGCCAGAGCTACTCGTTTTTTTGCTGCAAGTGCACGGCTCTCCTGCAGTTCTTTTGGAGAAAGTTCGATATCATGAGGATTGAAAATACACCATGCATTCCCAAGTCCATGTTCCAACCTCAATTTTCCGGCTTCCTTAATCATCTCAACAAGAGACTTGCTGTCTGAATTTTTTTGAAAGACCTGCATATTTGAAAATCTGCAATCACATCTCATTTGTGAAAAATAGAGGGCTTCATCTTCCCCGGCAGTCAATATAAGCAGAGGCATTCTTGGTTCTTTAAAATTTCGTTTTCTTGGCATGATACTAGCTCTCCTTACCCGGATCAAAAATAAAGTCAGATAAAATCGGCAGTGCTCCGAAAGCACCATTGATATACATATCAGAGGCATCATGCTTTTGTCGGTATTTATAATCAGACAAGCTATAACAGATCGTTCCACCACTTCTGCCCTTGGTGGTAAACCATATCCCGTCTCTTCTAATCAGTTTATCATCAAGCAGTGTAGCATCTACTCCGGAGATAAAAAGCTGTGATTTGCTTTTACCGGTACCACGGATAAAAGTATTCAGGAGGTGTCTGGTTACACTGGGATGGATAAAGATACTGAAATCATCTGAGATTACCGTTTTATTCCCGATAAATGCTTCCATAAAAGTTATGGCTATCAGGGTAAGACGTCGAACTCCCAGTGATTCACTTGTAAAATAGCTTGCAAATCTAGTATCTCCAGATCCATGTATATAGATAAGCCGTTCTGTTCCTCTCTCTGCAATACGGATATCCCGAATATCCATTAAATCCATACACCAGAGAAAATCAATTATTTTTTTCCTCCAGGAAGGTTTTTGCTTAAGAATATTTATAATCAACTGCTCACTGACTGTTGAAAGACCCAAAGGGATAACCGATAGCGAATTCTTAAACCATTCATACATTGGTACTGCAGATTCACTGTCTGCCAGTGCTGCGGTTTGGAGGAAGGAACGATTTTGAGTAACTTTCTTTCCAAGCTTTTTCTTCTCCCCATAATACTGTTTTCCCCAGCTAAACGCATAAACTGGTGGTTTCTGATTCTGAGTTTGTCCTTTTTTATCCGGGGTTACCAGAATACGTTCAAACATTCGTCGGGTTGATCTCCCGATTTGAACAAAAAGTGTCTCTTTGTGAATCTTTTCCCGGTCTGCTTCCAGTGTATAGCAGTAAATCTTTGCCAGCCCGCTCTCTTCATCTTTACCAATTATCGATCGGATGGTAATTTTGGATGGTTTTGAAGACCACTCTTTATCAAATGCAAAAGAGGAACCTGTCATAATACTGAGTGGATTTGCTTCATTCTCTCCGGCCAGAACAAAAGATTGAATACCTTCAACTGCACGGAGTACAGCACTTTTCCCAGAACCATTCGATCCAAGAACAGCTGAAATCTTAATCAGGTCAATCCTCTCATCTACCGGAATCAGCTGCTGTTCATCAAGGCTTTTATCAGTTGCAGCCTCAAAAGAGACAGTCTGAGTCTCCTTAACAGAGCGATAATTAGTAAGCGTTACATCTAAGAGCATTCGCATCCCCCCTCAGGAAAAAAGTGCGCGAGTGGAGATATTATGGCATATATCACTTAATAAGTCACGTTATAGATTGAGAATTCTCTTTGACCTGGCCATTATTTCAGGATATTCATGAAAAACTTCGAGATTAACAGGAGCTCTTCTGCTTGTCCCATGGTTATCTGTTGCTATAAAGTCGACCCAATTCTCCTTCATATATTGTTCTGCACCGCCATTCTCAATCCCCTGAATATTTACCTGAAAATAAACACCCATTTCACGCAGTCTCAAGGCAGTAGGAGATGTTACTGAAAGCCATGAAAAACGCTCAACATGAGCAAGTATTATTGTTAAACCTTTGAGCTGCAATTCAAAAATCCTATCCAGCAGAAAAAGAGGTTCTACCCGCATAGAAGTTTCTACAAGTAAGTATTTGTTTAGGAATGGGATAAATTTTGCCTTATCCGGGCCAATGTAGAGTTCGGAACCAAGAATCACCTCAATTCCGCAACTCTCGGCAACAGTCCTGAACCAGGTATATGAATCTCTGATTTTTAGGATACGTGTTTTAACAAAGGGATTAGCAAGATGCGGGGTACAAACAATGTGTGTTATTCCTGTACTTTTATAAAGGGATAATATTTTTTTAGCCTCTTCCTCAGTTTGAACTCCGTCATCAATACCTGGAAGAAGGTGTGAATGAATATCTATCATACATTGGGCTAATCTTTGGTATCATCCCCCTCCTTACTATCCTCTTCCTGCAGTACATCCTGCTCCAACTCTGTTATATAGTCAAATGGGCTCTTCACTTTTTCCCTCTTTCCTTTACTGCGTTTAGCGGCCTTCGGAGAAGTAATTTTCTCAGTTTTCTTTGTTTCGACCGGCAACTCCGGAATTTCTGCTGCCGGCTCCTGAATCTCTTCACTCACATCTTTTACATCAGCACCTTCATCAATTGAATCGGGTTCATCGACTACCACTGAAACTTCGTCCAAAACAATTTCAGGAACAGGGATATTGGTACTATCCGGCTTCTGTTCAGGTGAGGGCTCTGTCTGTATGACTACTTGTTTCTCATAACCAATAAGCTCATCGGCATTAGTAGTTGAAACCCGTTTCTTTACAACTTTTCGTTTTTTGCCAAAAGATTCAGACATTTTTTTTCTATATTTTCTGGTTGATTTCTTGTATTGAGATTTATATCGTCTCTTCTTATTCGTAACTTTTTCACCTGTATCACTGTAATAATAGTAGTAGTGATAATAGTGATAGGAATCTTCCCTGGTAATGTCATTTATAACTATACCCACAACCGGAACACCTGAATTGCTTATATTTTCCGCTGCAAGCTTCAATCCATACTTTGAGGATTGTCCCGAACGTACAACCATAACGATACCATCAGATGCACGTGCAGCAATAAGTGCATCAGATGCTGCAAGCAGTGGAGGAAGGTCTATCAGTATCCTGTCAAACTTCGTTCTTAAGGTTTCCAGCATCTTCAGGAATTTATCTGATGTAAGAAGAGCTGTAGGATTTGGTGGTAACGGCCCCACTGCTAAAAGCTTTAAATTGGGCAGTTCATCAAGTGGAGTCTGTATAATATCATCAAGATCCAGATCCTGCAGCAGGTGATTGACCAAACCATTTTGCGACCGTGTTGAGCCCATTGCTTTTTCAAGTCGGGGTTTACGCATATCAGCATCAACTAAAAGAGTAGAGAGTCCATTCTGAGCCATAGCTATACCGGCATTTGCAAGTATGGAAGTTTTCCCCTGTGCCATCTCAGCACTGGTTATACTAATAACTTTCGGCGACTCTACAGAACTGTACAATATATTTGTCGATATCAGTTTATATGCTTCAGATGGGGGAGCTGTCGGGTCATTATAGACAATGAGTTCAGAATATTTCTGGTTTTCATCAAACAGAAGATGTGGAATACGACCAAGTATCGGCAGATCAGGTCCCAGAGTTCTGCGAATTGATTCCTCATCCCGGATTGCATCATCAAATGCTTCCACAAGAAAGACCAGAAGAATCCCAAGGAAAAGACCCAAAAGTACGCCAATTGCCAGCATCATTTTTTTATTTGGCTTAATAGGGTTAACCGGAGTTACTGCCTGGTCAATAATAGTAGAAGTACCGGTAACTGCTGCCTCAGCAATTTTTGCTTCCTCAAAATTCTCAAGAAGCAATATATACAGGTTCTGTTTTACCGTAACATCCCGCTGGTGATCCAGCAGCTGCTGCTCCAGCGCCGGCAAGGTTATCATCTTTTCCTCATATCTGTTGCGAAGCTGTGTCAGATAGCTGATATCTATCTCAGCCAGGTATTTCAAGGAATATGCTTCTGCTAATTCATTTAATTCCTTTTCAACATAAAAATTTAAATTCTCTTCATTTATAAAAACTAATCTCTTAATTTCCCGTTTTAGATCATTTTCCCACCGTACTTTGTTGATATACAGCTCTTCCTGTCTGGATGATTCATTCCCCAAAACCGGATTCACCGTACCCTGATAACCGGCAAGTTCCAATTTAGCCGATGACATCTGTGCTCGGAGCTTTCTTACGTCCGAATCCAGTGCAATCTTGTTATATAGTACTGGTGTTTTTCCATATGTAGAATATGAAGAAAGTGTTTCAAAAGCAATAGCTATCTTACTCTCGGCTTCATCTAACTGGATTGTATAGGGATTAATCTGTTTTTCATAATAGGTTACATTCTCTAGAAGCAGCCTTGCTTCTTCATCAAGGAGATAAATACCCTTCTCTTCTTTAAATTCTCTCATCAGATTCTCTGCATCAAGTACCAGCTGCTCTGTTGTACCAATCTGGGACTCAATAAACTCCCGCCGCACTGTATACGATTGCTGTGCAAGCTCCTTGAGCATGTCGTTATACACCAAAGAGAGAGTATTAGCTATATTCCGTGCAAGGTTTGGGTTCTCATTTTCTACAGCAATCCGGACAATATTAGTATCCTTTACGGTTGAAACCGAGATCATACTTGCTATGGATGATATGAGGCTGTTAATGTTTATAGTGTTTTTTGATCCGGAGAGTCTTGAGTAATAATCCATCAAATCAAGATCTTCAATGATTTTCTCGATATTCCTACGGCTTTTTATCAATTCAACTTCAGTAGAAATACGGGTGGTGGTAGTACCTCCCTGAAGTGAAAAAATATCTTCCAGAGAACTACTGCTCTGCGTCGGTTCAACCCATAGTGTTGCACTAGCCTGAAATATAGGAGTCGCTCTGAACAGATAGCCTGCAACAAGCCCTACAACAATAATAAATGTCGCAATAAGCCAGAATTTTCTTTTTCTGATAATTCGTAAAATATCTTTTAATGAAATTTCATTCTGGTTTTCCTGGTACGTTTGCTGATCCACTCTGCATCTCCCTGTAAAAGTTGGAAATTAGCATGTTAATAATAAACATAAAAACATAATAGGACAAGTATCGTTACAGGTTGCTTTTTCATAAACAGATGCTTTTGAAAGAGTACTCTGTAATTAAGCCTTGTCCTTAGAAGTCATCGTCTTTTTTTCTTATAAGTATCCCATTCTCGGTTGCAACAACAAGAATTCCCGAGCAGTTCTCGATTCTTACCGGCGTAGTGGTATAATTGCACAACATGACATTTGATGAATCGGTAAATACTCCTGGATTACCGGGGAAAAAAGCATTCTCCTGTGCATCAGTTTCTAAATAGTTATTAAGAGATTCCCAATTACCCAGATCATTCCAGGCAAGCTCTTCAGGTGCGGGAATCAAGGCAATTTGTGAAGCTATTCGCTCCATCAATGCATAATCAATAGAGATATTCCAACCCGAATCTTTTATTTCCCTATATGCATCAGATATTGTCACAGCTCCTTCCATTAATACGGCTTCAGATATTGGTTTAAGGATTTCCGGGCAATACTTTTCCGCTGCTTCAATGAGAATGCTTGTTTTAGCAATAAATATTCCGGCATTCCAGAAATAACTCCCATCACGCAAATATACTTCAGCAGTATCTTTATCCGGTTTTTCCACAAATCTTTTAACCTGATATGTTGCAAGAGTCCCTTCCATATGAGTTCCAGCTTGAATATACCCATAATTTGTCTCAGCTCTATCCGGTTTAATACCGATTGTCACAACCTGCCCTGTTTCTGCGGCTACTTTAATCGCCTGATCAAGGAGTTCTCTAAAAATATCCTTATCCATTTTGTGGTCTGCAGGGAGAAAACAGAGAATCCTTTCTGTATTATGCAGAGCTTTATGTTCAAAAAGTGCAGCATACAAAATAGCGGCAGCAGTATTACAACCGAACGGCTCTTCCAGTACATTCACCTGTCGGTCTATCTCTGCTGCTTGTTTATAGGCTTCCTCTGTGTAACGTTTTTCAGGAATTATTCCCACATCCAAATCAGGAGGAATGCGTTCAATAGCCTCCTGCAGTAGAGTAGTATCTCCCACAATCTTAAGAAACTGCTTTGGGAACTGTCCTTTTCCTGTTTGGGACAGAGGTCGAAGTCGTGTTCCTGTGCCCCCTGCCATTATGTAAATTTTAGGTTTCATTAGTTTAGTGTACGATGCTGTGGAGTGTTTGGTAAAGGGGTTCAAAGCCGTATGCTTTGAACCTTGGGAGTTTTCTAACGAAAACTCCTGGGTTCGTAACTACTCAGAAAGACAGGAGATGAGAGGCAGGATATTTATCAATCTACCTGATCGGTCTTCCTTCCTTCGGTCTCCGCTTCCTCGTTTCCATTCTCCTGCTGTATATATGCCTCAAGAAGTCTTTGTACCAATGTAAGTTTCATTCCTGTTTTTTCTTCCTGCATTACACCACCAATATGGTAGCGTGCAGCCCCACCTGTACAAATTCCTAACTGAACAGCGTCAGAGAGTTTTAGGTTCCCTTTTGCTGCTCCACTCGTAAGCTGGGAGGCTATTGAGGTGATTATCCCACCGGCAAAATTATCACCGCAGCCGGTAGTATCCCCATCAACCAGACCTTCAGCAATTTCCTGATCAACCAGAGAAGAGACAGGCATACTCAGGGATTTCTCTACTTTGAATATTCTATTTCCAGGATCAGCATATCCCCAAACCGGTTTTGCTCCACTCGTAATCACGGCTGCAGTCAATCCCCATTCGCGAAACTGAATAATAGACTTCTCTACTGAATCCTGTCCTGACAGCCTCAACGCCTCCTCCATGTCTGTTATGAGCAGATCAATAAGTCGATAACTTTTCACACTACTCCCCAGCGGCCAATGTGTGCCTGAGGATTTTTTCTCATTTAGAAAATCATATACCGTAGTAACTACTGTAACAGCCTCTTTTTCATACGCCTTCTGCAATAGTTCGGTAAGGTTTTCATGTATGACGGGAGTAAGTCCGGTCCCACCGTACACAATCATATCTGCTGAAAAAAAGTTTTCCGGAAGATCCCTGGGTGTAAACAATCCAGCGGAACCTATAGTATTAATAAAAGTTCGTTCCCCCCCACCCCCACCCCCACCTTCATCGAAATCAGGGTCTGAGAGAACTAAAGTTTCCGCTGTGCTTTCCTGAATCTCTGTATAGTGAGAAATAGATATATCAGGAGCATTGTTTTTTAGCATTTTAAGAATAAATTTACCGTTTTCATCTTTCCCATAAAACTGAGAAAATGATATTTCAGCTGCCCCTTTCCCAAGCATTTGAGATACGGCAATCAGAGCAACTATTGCCGGACCTCCTATATTTTTCACAGGTAAAACTGCATGTGTATTGAGACGGTCAATGATCTCATCAAGCGATAACCCTGACATCTCTTCCAGATCTTCCCTGAAAACCAATTGTCCCGGCATGAGGCCACGGGGATCTTCAGGTGTTCGCATTAAATCTTTGAATTCTCTTGTTGAGAATGAAATCCCTTGATAAATAGTGTCTACAAGACAACAACCTGTTGCATGAATGGTGAATATTTTACTTTCCGACATATTTTCTCCAATATCTATAATAACTTTAAACAGCATATAATATGCTATGAATCTTGAAAAGAAAAAGATTAAATATTGTTGAATTTATTAACATAATTTGCTGTATCTACATGTTCAAACAATTTGATATAATTGCAGAATTTCAAATTAATCAGCAGGATAAGCATCCACCCTTGCTCCGTCTCAACAAAGATATTAGTATACAAGCAGAAGTTTTCGATTTGTCTATATCTATATTTTATATATTTACATAAATTCAAATCAAAAACTTCAAATCTATGCATTCATGGATCAAGACAAATTTCTGAAAAATGAACCAAATCAAAGATTTGGTTTTCCGATTTTTGAAATTGTCTCATGCATAACATCTATTTCAGGAGATACTGAATGAAGCCTTCAACAATTAAAACCCTGGTCACTGCATTAATTATTTTACTACCGCTTTTTCTTCCCCTTCCCCCACTGGGCAGATTTGGAATCCCACTTCTTACGATAGTGTACTCGCTGTATTCAGGGAGAGGCACTGTCTGGTATCTTTTTGGTCTAAGAGCCGGAAGAAACAGGGATCATGAAAAATCATTAAGATTTATGTTAAGAGCTTCACGTTCTAAGCTATCAGTTGAACGAGGATGTATTGCAGCAATAACCCTACTCAAATATGGAAAAGAAGAGGAAGCTGAACAGCTCTTCGCTTCTCTTGAATTAATAAAAAAGAGTTCCTCGCAAAAAAAGTACCTAAGATCCTATTTGGCACTTCTATTCTGGCAAAAGGGCGAAAGAGAGGAAGCTGTCTCGATATTGGAAAACTTGCTAAATGAGGATGGCCATTATAGAACTACCCACGTTTACAGCACTTTGGGATATTTTCTCCTTCATACTGGTAACACTGAACGAGCCCTTGAATTAAACAGAGAAGCTGTTGATTATGATCCGACACCAGACATTCAGGACAACCTGGCTGCATCTTATATTGCGGCTGGTGATTGGGAAAATGCGGAGATTACCTGTAATAGAGTCATCGAAGCAAACCCGGCTTTTTCGGAAGCATGGTATCATGCAGGAGTCATTGCTGAACATTCAGGGGATTATGAGACCGCTGATTCACATTACAAGAAATCTCTACGTTCAATCTTTAGCAATCTTTCCCTTCTGAAAAGGGAAGTCGTTGAAGAGAAGATACAGAAAATGCGTCTTCAGCTGGAAAACCAGAACCTGCTATCAGACAACATAACTACAGAAGAGCACCTTGGGTCTCCTGTAATCAAAGAATAACTAATCTTCAAACAGTTAAAAAAAGTAAATCAAAATAAAATTTCATTTTTAATTGTCAATTTGAATTTTTTCAACAATTAAATAAAAGTACCTTGAATAAAATTTCATTTTTTATTCTGATTTTCTGCATTCTGCTCACCAGTGCAGGAAGAAGAACATTTCCCCGAAAGATGAAGTCCCGGCAATATTCTCTCCTGCCAGAATGAATCCATACCTATACCCCACATCAAGAAAGTTGAAAATATCAACAGCAGCTTCTACCCCGGCAGAGGCTGCGACCATAGATCCTGAGGTAGCAGTATTATAATAATCCCCCTGACAATACCCAATATCCGTAAAGATATGAAATCGTGGATAACCAAAGCTAGTCTCAAAAAGTATAAGTTCAGGTCCTGAAGCTCTGACCTCAAAATTATTTACCGCAGCAAGATTAACCCCAAGAGAAGTTAATTCAAATCCCCGCATCTTCTTTCCGAGAGATGGAGATATTTGGAATAATTGCGGTACTGCTGTCCCCCAGACATAGTCTGCCTGTATTCGGTCGGCTATATAGAGTGACAGCCACTGGTTCTCATTATTTCCTTCCATAGGAATAGTATATAGGGGAAAGAACCCTTCAACAGTCACGTTTGCCTGATAAAAATCTGTTTTTCCAACCAGCTCGTTGAGAAGCAGAGCCGGAGCGGCAGAAAATGAAATCTCTGCTTCAAAGCCCTCTTTCATGTGTCCCTTTTGAACCGTATCATACAATATACCAATTTTCAGAATATTCGAAAGCATTCCATCCTTATCAGGATATGCAGCTGCACTTGTTCCAACATCCAGAATCGTAGACTCAGTACCGCCGCTGTTTTCTATAGGAAGTGCCCATACGATATTCCATTCAGCATAAGCATCAAGATTTCCCATAAGTTCCTGCTCCAGACGAGCCTGCAGATCCGCCTGCCAGAATGCAAATTTCAAGACATCTAAATCTGTTGGAGCCGATATGAGTGGATCTCCAACAGCATCTGTCCAAAGGGTATACGCTGTTCTTGCCCCACCCAGAAGCACCTTAAGGGTGGTTTTATTACCATCAATCAACTCAAGCCCATGATATGCGATTCCAGCCTGAAGATAGGTTGGTACCATTCCGGATAGAATATCGCTAATATCAATAACACCAAGAGCGAATGAGACAGTGGGTTCAGTCTCTTCTGCCATAATATTTACAGACATAAAAAGAAATAATATAAGAATTATACTGATTGTTTTTTTCATGTGAGCCCCCATGCTATTAGAAAAGGATCTTTCAATAAATTGTTAATTTTGAAAGACCAAACCAAGGCCTAAAGGCTATGCCTTTAGGCTGAGAAGAAGTTTCCGAATTTTCATGTCTTTATATTGTATGTAATTACATACATATATCGGAAACTTCAAAATATAATTGCCAGAAAATCGGATTAAAATGAAGTTTTATTTTTAGATTTTCGTAATTATCTCATTATACCATGAATTTATCCACGTACAATGACAAATTATTGATTTACGACTGGCTCTGTTATGTATACGGGCTGTGGTTACTGTTCATGTAAAAATGGGAGAACTCCTGGCAATACAGGAAAAGACCGATTGTATGCCCATACAATCGGTCAATAGTATAGTAGCTAAAAAGTTTAGGATAATAAGTATTATCTGCACGTTAATGCAAGGCAGGCTAATGCTGTCAGTACAACTTCAACACATTATCTGCTTTAAAAGTAGTGATATCTATTTAAATAGTCAAATAAGAAATGTGTTTTCTTAATATTTCTTGACAGGATATTCTGAAATCATTACTCTCCCTGTATGAGTAAGCAGATTGTTGGAATTTTAGGTAATCATCCCATAAAAAGCGGTATTACAGCCGGTTTTCCTATCTTTATAGGATATTTTCCGGCGGCTATGGCATTCGGGTTAATTGCTAATAACATAGATCTTACCCTCTACGAATCCATGCTTTTTTCCATGGTGCTTTTTGCCGGAGCAAGCCAGTTTTTTGCCTTGAATCTCATCGCATCAGGAGCTGCTGTATATGAGATTGTAATCGGGATAATACTTGTCAATTTACGGCACTTACTTATGAGCGCATCACTTTCACGCAGAACAACCGCAAAATCCATCGGGGCTCGCTTAATGATCGCATTTGGTAATACAGATGAGGTTTTTGCAACTGCCTCTTCTTCAGAAGGACCCATTGAAACACCCTATCTGACCGCTTTGGAAATCACCGCATGGACAGGATGGGTTACCGGAACATTGACAGGTTTCATTGGAGGATCAATCCTCCCCTCAGGACTGCAGCAGAGTATCGGTATCACCTTGTATGGAATGTTTGCCGCATTGTTAGTGCACAACGTCCAGAAAGAGTACTGGTACATTCCGGTTGCTGCAGCGGCTGCCGGTTTAAATACGGTTTTGGTGCGTGTAATTCATGTACAGCCGGGCTGGGCTTTTGCTGTTTCAATGATCTTAGCCTCACTAATCGGGGCAGCATTGCTGCCGAAAGTTTCAGAATCTTTCAGGGAGGCAGATAATGAGTTTTGATATAATTGCTATAGTACTTTTTTCTACTGCCGGAACCTATTTATCCCGGGTAATTCCATTCTTTGCCGGATTTCTGGACAGACTCCCGATCTTCTTTAAAAGATTTTTACAGGTTATGCCTGTTGCAGCACTTGGAGCACTTCTATTCCCCGGGCTCCTGATCGATTTTTCTTATGCCCCTGCTGCTGGTCTGATTGGAGCTGCTGCAGCTGCAGTTACCGCACTATTCACAAAAAATCTTATATTTCCTGTGTTGGCAAGCATCGTCGCTGCATACCTAATGCTGTAATCGTACAATTCTATACGTTTCTAAAAAATTCATCCTGCAGTAATTGGTGAAGGGAACGCATTTTCTGCTCATCAAATTTAAGTACTTCCCGGTCATAGGTCACCAGACCATTAATTTCTTCTTCAACATCACTTAATTGTGTATAGACAACTGCTGATAATCCTTTACTGATCAGGGGAAGAACCTGTTCGGACAGCAAATGAGTATATGCTTCCTGCAGTTTCTCTTTATCAGAAAATTGTTTATACCCAAAGGATTTACCGCCGGTTTTTTTCCAGACATGCAGATTCTCCTGCATGCTGTATCCCCCGTATTCAGAAACAATATAGACACGTTTATCGTGAGTCGACGGATGTTTTAGTTTTATTTTATAGGTATGCAGACTGACAAAATCACCACCCTTCTGATCATGCCAGCCGGAAGCGTGATCCACTAAACGCGATGGATCGTATGCCTTAACCCACTTTGCTGTTTCGGCAGCATTATACTGTCCCCACCCTTCATTGAAAACTACCCATAGTAAAATACTGGGAACATTGTATAAATTATAAATAAGTTCTCTCAGACCATACTCAAACCCATTTCTGGACTCCTCAGAATCCCTCCATGATTTTATATGAGCTTTCAAAGATGTATCTTTCCTGTGCTTACCAAACATCTTGGCGCACCTTATATCAAGTTTTGAGGATAAATCTCTACCACCAGATACCATATCCTGGATTACCGCAACTCCAAGACGATCACAGTGATAGTACCAGCGTCTGGGAGCGATCTGCACATGCTTCCTGACCATATTAAATCCCAATCGCTTTACCAGCTCAAGATCATATATCATTGCATCATCAGTTGGAGGCGTCATTCCACTCTCCGGCCAATACCCCTGATCAAGCGGTCCGTTAAGGAATATAGGTAGATTATTCAGATATATACGATGAATATCATTTTTATCTTTAGAAATTGATACTTTTCTCATAGCAAAATAACTGACAACCCTATCAGTTACTGTCTTACCCTTAATTGTTTCAATAATAAGATCGTAAAGAAACGGCAGATCAGGTGTCCATGCCTTCATATAGGGAACTTGCATTTTTATGGGAACTCCGGATTTTCCTGTAGCCCTTTTCACAATTTTCCCGCCAGTTTTAAGGGAAAAGTGAATCTTATCACCCTCTGATATTACTGCCGTTATCTCCACTTTACCTGCATCCAGATCCGGAATAATCCTTAGATCAGTAAGGTAAGATTCATGAACATGTTCCAACCAGACTGTCTGCCAAATTCCGCTGGTAGCTGTATAGAGTATTCCCCCAGGTTGTAATACCTGTTTTCCCCGCTGCTGCCACAAGGTGTCAGTTGGATCCGTTACTGAAACAACAATCTCCTGACGATTATTTTTCTTATGCGTTTTCAACAGGGATGTGATGTCGAAAGTAAACGGTGCATACCCGCCGGTATGATTGCCGGCCTCTATTCCGTTCACAAAGATCCGGCAGGACCAATCAACAGCCTCAAAATTCAGATGTATCCGGCCACTTTCCCAGGTATCCTGAAAATCAAAAAAAGTTCTATACCAGATCTGCTCATCAGGATTCAACTGCTCCCCGACTCCTGAAAGTGCTGTCTCCAAAGCATAGGGAACTCGTATCTTTCCTTTATAGTCAGTTGGAATCTCTTCACTTTTTTTTGTAACGATATAATCCCATAAACCATTCAGACATTTCCAATCAGATCTTTTAAACTGGGGACGCGGGTACTCTGATAAAGGAGTCTCTTTTCCCGCCTCCTGTGCCCAACGTGACTCTATTTGATCTGGTAAAAGCAGCGCCTTCCCCATGTACTTACTCCATATCTATCTTTGTATGAGAAGTTTTCGAATTATATATTTAGTTTGAAAACTTTTAATCAATGCTTGCATTGATCAAGACTACTTGCAATAATATTCAAATTTTGCAGTTGTTTCACTGCCCCAGCTTCTCGATTGCAGCCTGCGCATCAAGAGCAACATTCTCGTACTGGCCCGAATCATCATTCAGGGCAAGCTCGATTACCACAGTATAATCAGCAATTGCTGCTTCTGTTTCCTTCATCCTCTCCAGAGCCGCTGCACGATTAAAAAAGGAGATGGGATATTCCGGATCAAGTTCAATTGCAGCAGTGCAGTCTTCTACAGCCTCTGAAAACCGATCGAGTTGAATATAGCTCCAGGCTCTGTTGTTGAGAGCATCCACTTCACCCGGCTGCAGTCTAATACTTTCGGTAAAATCCAGAACTGCCTCCTCATACTGCATAAGCTGGGCGTATGACACACCTCTATTGTAATAATCATCGGCATTGGCGACGGTTCGTAAAAGGATTGCAGAATCCAAATCTGCAATTGAAGCCTGAAAGTTGCCTATTGTCTGAAGAACAAGTCCCCGCTCTGCATAAAATACCGGTTCACCCGGAAACATATCTATTGCAGTTGTGTAATCATACAGAGCATCATCATATAAACCCAGTTCATTCAAAACTACCGCACGATCCCGAAAAAGATATGGATTATATTGTGGAATCAGTTCAATAGCCTGATTTAGATCTTTTAATGATAATTTATTTTCTGATATCCAGTTATATGCAATACCCCGGTTCCAATAAGCTTCATACATATCAGGTATAAGGTTTATAGCAAATGTAAAATCATTTATTGCATCAACATAATAATATTCCATCAGAAAAGCATAGCCACGATGAAAAAAGTTATATCCATTGTCTGATTGAAGATCAATTGCTGCGTTGAAATCTTCATGGGCCTCAGCAAAATAACCCGTATCTCTATAGGCAATCCCGCGAATTAGATAGAGATCCGAAAAAGGAGTAACTAAAGAGAACAATTCTGTTGCCTGAACAACTACTGCTTCATAATCACCAAAGCTGTATAAATCAACGATCTCAGCCCAGGCATCATCAATTTCATCAGCGGCAAGAACAAAGGGACTAAACAGCAGGATTATTACCAGAATGATAAAACTTATTACACCACGAATTTGAAACCGTTGGGAATTACTGCAGTTAATTTTTTTCATAGATTGCCTTCTCCTCAAATACATATATACTCACAAACTTTAAAATCCATGTAATCAATCCATGTAAACACAGACCATCTGCTACCAATTAGTCAGAAGTTTTTGATTTATGATAAAGTTTTACTATATAATAATATAGAGGATTCTAATCAAAAACTTCAAAGGCCAATTAAAAAAATTAATATTTTCTTAATTGGGTCAGCTACCAAATATTAATTGCGGCAGTTATATAATAGTGCCACCCCTCATTCTCCCAGGATTTCCGCGCCCCTGTATGATCATTTTTAAACTGGTATACAGCCGAACCGGTCAGAGACAAGTTAACTGGAATATTTGTAAGGGGAAGCAGGTCATAATTTCCACCCAGACTGAATATATTATACCACTCATAATCTCCATCCCGCAAAAAAGCTTTTCGTAAATCTGCCAAATTTGTTGGGACCGGTTCTCCCCATGCATCTTCGTATACCTCTTCCATGTCAGTTGATAACATTTCATTTTCTGGAGTTTCAGGGTCATCACTATAGCCCTGAAGGGGATCTTCATACGATCCGCCAAACTCTCCGTGCCGAATTAACTGGTATCCGCCATGCAGGGAGAAATACTCCATAGGACTGGTATTAATCCGAATCAGCAGTTCATCAGTATTAGGATCCAATTTAGTGCTTAATCCTTCACCACCGCTTACGAACGACTCATAAACTCTATCAATGTTACCTACCGGATCTATCCATGGTACCTCTACAAGCGGGTGCGTGTAGGTAAACGGTTCAATTTTTGTATACTGCAGGGTGAGAAGTCCAAACGGGACTGAGGGAATAGCCGCCTGCACTCCTGCCTGAAACGAGTATAAATTCCGTACATAATTAAAAAAATCAGCAATACTGTTCGGCTGCAGTTCATCGATATAAAGAGTTGTCCAGACTTCAGTCCAACCGGGAAGGGAGAGTCCAAGGGTTGCTCCGCCCATAATATTATCGAAATCCCCGATCTGACCCTGATACAGAGAGGAGAAGATCAATGGATTCAGATAGCCAAGTTCAAAACGTTTCGGGAATACAACCCCCTCATGGATGGCAATATAAATCCAGTCCAGCGGGCGAATTTCCACTATTTTCATCGCGGTCATAGTCTGAAGCTGTGAGGCAGTAGTGCTGTCCCCGCCATTTTCCAGTGTCCCGACAAGGTATGTGTAGGACATCCAGTCAGTAAGCTGTACGGTAGTCTCAAATGCGACAATGGGTCGAGCTGCCCCGGAAAGAACCAGAGAGTCACTCCCAAGCCCCCATTCCCGTCGATGCCTGCCGAAATTCATCGTAACTTTATCATCAAAAAAACCGGCACTCAGTTCCGGCCGGGATCTGAATGCCAGGCTGTAAAACTGCTCAATATCCCCTGCTCCCCCCATAGAGGACAAGCTATAGGTATATCCGTCCCAATCAGTTGAGTAGCTGTAGACCGGGAATGCCTCAATTTGAAGTAAATTCAGGGCAAAAGCCATGTCAAATGCGTATGATATTGATGTCCCGATATCCCCATCCATAAAGAAATTCAAATAATTAGTCTGAGCAAGTGATTCCAATCCTGCAAAGTCAGCTGAAGAAAGAGTCTCCACCCTGATTCCCATATCCGCGGTTAACGGGGTGTCTCCAAATGAAAGGTATCCATCCTGCAAAACATTTCCAACCGGATTAAAACTCTCCAGATAACTTTCAGCAATCTTTTTTTCCCGGGCCGACAACTTAGTACCGTGAATCATCTCATTGAGCAGTTCAATCACCTTACTCTCTGTGTAGGGTTTTACTGATGGTACATGCTGTATGGCACCGGTAATCTGTGCCTGGTCTAAAAGTGCATATATTGGAGAGGTCAATGGTACGGAGGAGTAGTTTCCACCAAATATAAGTCCTGTACTGCTGATGCAAAAAAGTATGGCAAACAAGCTGAGAATTACTAAGCGTTTCATTGCTCCTCCCTATTCATATCCAGTATTATACTATCATAATTCAGGTATACTGCAATACACATCCTTCCCATGCAATCAGAAAACTTTGCATTCAATGGCAAGTAATGATACACTGTAAATAGACATATTTATTCATCAGAGTTATCCTGCTTCTCTATAAGGAGAGATTCGTATGAAAAAAGTTTTGTTGGCAATCCTGAAATTTTTCCGGTTAATCGGTTCACTTGGATTTGTCCTGGGTATTTTTGTTCTCCTGTTCGTCGGGGGTCCATGGTATCTGTACAATGATCCGATTACCCCTATCTGGTTAAAGACGGCGGCATTCGCTTTCCTGGGTGGTCTGCTGCTTGTGCTTATAACGGTAGCCCTTGAACAGAAAAGTTCCAAACCTGTGAATGTGGAGCAGGATCTGAAAAAAGTACAAGAGGGGATACTCCTGCAGAATTCGGAGTCCATTCCGGGGAAAATCATTTCAGCTAACCTCGGTCTTGTACAGGGGCATACCATCTATGCCATCTGGATAGGTAAGGATCTTTCTTCCGTAATAAGGCTGATCCTCGGTGGCGAGTTGCTTGAATACACCGACATGATGGGAAAGGCACGAAAACTTGCTACCACAAGAATGCTTACTGAAGCAAAAGAGCTTGGAGCAGATGCAATTATAAATGTCCGTTTTATGACCACCAGTGTTATTGGAAGTGCCGCAGAACTGCTTGCCTATGGTACTGCTGTTAAGCTTAAGTGAAGTAGTATGGAAACATAGAGAAAACTTTTCTTAAAGTTAATCATGCACAGTTACGATAACAAGTTTTCCCCGCCATGGCCTATCCATGGCAATAATTATGCATTCTACAGTCAGAATATCTCCATCCCATCACCATTTGAATCCATAGAAGAACGGGGATAAATTTGATAGACAACTGTTTCCTGCCACCAGGGAGTGTGACTCATGAGCTGAGCTCCTAATTGATACGTTCTGTTTCCGTTACCAGCAATCGAATAAAAAAATCCGCCATTGTCTCACATGAGGGATCCTTAATATTTTCAGCTTCAAGATACCATATTGATTGATCCCGCAACCCTGTTTCAGTCACAGTTTTCCACAAAGCATAAGCCTGTGCCGGGTGCTGAAGAATTTCGGAAAGTGTTTCAGGAGGATTATACTGACTAATGGTATTCTGTACCCAGAGGGGTGGAGTTTTTCCTGAGATCATCGACAGCATATCGAGTTCCTGAATAGAATTTTTCTGGATAAATAATCCTCTTACGGCCTCCGGGACCTCCAATTCGGAAAACATTTTATCCATTTTAGCCCAGACTTCTGGATTAAATGATGCGGGACTGTTTCTTACTGCCGCAGCTGAAATGCTGTATAGATCCAACTCTTCAGACGCAATCTGTCCGGTATACCAAAGTGCTATTCCGCCCCCAACCCCTTCACCGGCAAGTGCAACTCGTTCCGGATCAATACCTAACATTTGAGTAGAATCCATTATAAACTGGATCAAATTTCCACAGTCCTCAATTTGACGGGAAATAGGGAGCGAATTCCCTGCAGAATCATTCATTCGGTAATCTGCAGAGACAAAGGCAACACCACCTTTCATTAGCATACTGACGGTTTCCGACAGAATCCCTTCCTGAACATCCTTCCGGCTTCCGCCAAATGGACTGCCGCTATGAAAAAAGATGACAAGGGGAACAGCATTATCTGACTTTGGGATATATAAATCAAAAACCGTTTCCTGAAATTGATCATAGGCTATATTCCCGGCATACCTTGCATCCGTACCTGACAGATCAAAAGGAGCCTTGATGCTAACTAAGGACTCCAGCTGTTGAGGTTTTGCCGGGGATTTCTTCTGCCCCGGAATAAAAATTATAATAAGTACTGCTATTATGACGAAAATGAGTATGGGAATAGATAGAAAATACTTTTTTTTGATAGGTATCATATCCTGCCTTATTTTAACTATTATTTGAGGCTTTTGCAAAATGGATAATTATAAAATTACCTCATATACTATAACAGCAGGTGGTCATGGGTGTACAGAAATAATGACCATTTTCCCCTGCCAGGGACTATCCATTGCAATTACTATACAATCCACAGTCAGAATTTCTCCATCTCTTTGATACACTTGTTTACTCATATCGCCAATTATTGTATAGGAGATACGGCTTTTAGATTCCCATTTTGCAATAAGAGCCGGTCTTCCATCAGGAAGAATCTCAACTTTCCCGGTAACAGTTTCAATCCTGGCAGGCTGCATTTTCCCATTCTCAATTGTTAAATTAGGGTTTTGGGAAATACCAGATGTCCTGCAGCCGGACAACAGAAAAAAGCAAAGAAAAAATATCACTACTAATGAAACACCACCCTTATTCATAGCTACCACATTGGTCCCGGGTGGATTGAGGAGTTCACCTTATGCCCAGTTGGATTATACCATTTCTGTAAAAGTTCAAACCAGCCTTCAACTATACCATTTCCATCACCAGTACAGAAGTCTATGGCACCATAGTTAAGATTAGTATTTCCAGCCCAGTTTTCTATATCACTATGCGGCAAACTGGAATAAAAATACTGATATGTCCAGTAAGTATATGTATCATCCGTTCGATAGGCATCATCAGCATCCCCATCCGGAAAAAATATTCCCAATCCATTTTTCCAGTCTGCAATCTCATCTCCGTTGTACCTGCTCCCAGCCCAGGAATAAATTATCGCTTCCTCTACAGCAACCATAAGCTCATCAGCTTGATTCTGAGTTTCCAAATTGAATGCTGAACTCTCCCGTATCCTCAAGGCCAAATCGTACAAATCAAAATTCGCGTAATTTTCCCAATCATACCCGCTTGAGGCATCAAAATAGTGCATGAGTGTTGGCTCTATTGTTGAATCAGAAATAGAATCATTAGCGTATCCCCTTAATATTTCTACCTCATATTTATTATTCACCAGCAAAGTAGCCAATTGATCAATTTTCGTTTTTACTGAAGCTATCTTAGTCAGATCAACTGCGGTTTGGGTTTCTGCTGGTTGATCTGAAAAAGTATCTTCGTACTCTTCAACAACAATTCGGGCAAAATCATTTGCGGGCAAGGATTCTATATCATAATATGCTTTACTCGTTCCATCGGAATAGGACGATCCTCTAAACCTATTGATGATATTCTGGTACTCCCAACCATCACCCTGTTCCTCAGCCGGAGAAAAAGCCATTGCCTTTGCTCCAAACTCCTCAGTACTGTATCTGAATTCATACGCTATTTCCGTCATTCCCATAAGACAGGCATCCATCCCGAGAAAATCTACACTATCGGAAGCAATCAGCTGATCCTTAATCTCTCCAATATAGAGAAAATCGTTATCAGTTATATCCTCACTGATTTCTCTGGAGTTTCCTGATTCCTGAAGGGAACGCACTCCTCCACCATGATTCCAGAGAATTAACGCATAATTCTCAGCCGGATAGAATAACTTTGTATACTGTATAAAGGCTTGCAGCTGAGCAGCACTCCCCATATTCGGTTCAGAACTCAGTCCACCTGATATTTTCCCATAATACGGAGTGTCAGTTTCCAGCTCCTTTTCCAGTGGCTGTACAACGTATCGACCAAAATTACCATCATCTCTTCCATCATACTGAACAATAATATTTAAGTAATCCTGAATATCAGGATCAGCCTGCATCGCGGCATAGAGACCTGCTTCCATCTCATGAAAATCTTCTTTAGCTTCAGCATCCAATGAATTATCCCCATCCAGCCAAACCATTATAGTCCAGGATTTTGGGACTGAGAAGGAGACTTTTTTTGGAAGACTGGCTGCACTTGTACCGTTTCCGTTCTCTGCGTATACACGAAAATAGAGAATGTCGCTGCCAGAGAATCCGGAATTTCCAATGGTCACTGTTCTGTTAACCCCTTCAAGGGCACTGAACTTACTTGAGAATCCAATGACTATGTCAGGAGTTTCTTCTTCAGACCAAAAAACTGTATATGAATCAGCATTTTCTGAATTCCTCCACATAACAGTTACATGATTGTCATCAGTCTGCACAGCATAAAGTAGTACAGGCGTTCCGGGTTTTTCAAAATTAAACAGATCGCAGCCGGAAAAAGTGATCAGAAGGGAAATAGCACCAATTACACCAAGTATCTTCCTCATTCACACATCCTCTTTAGTCTCTTATAAAGTAGTAACACAGTTTACTGCATATTGTTACAATCACAACATCTGCTGCATGTAAATTTAGCCAACAAGAGCAAATATCCGTGTATCATTTCTCTCATAACACATATATAATTCCATACCATAATAATTCTAAATATCTTAGGAGCAGTAATATGGATATACCAATTGCACTAACTGAAAAAGTTATATCTTCTCTTCATGATGGAGTGTATATAACTGATAAAGAGCGTATTATCAGGTACTGGAATTATGCTGCAGAGCGAATAACCGGTTTTTCCTCAAATGAAGTTGTTGGGAAATCCTGCTCAGATAATATCTTATTACATGTAAATACCGAGGGGAAGAACCTATGTGTAACAGGCTGTCCGCTTGCACAATCAATTCAGGACAATATTCCAAGAGAAGCTGATGTTTTCCTGCACCATAAATCAGGTCACCGGGTACCGGTTAATGTCAGGGTCTCTGTTATACTAAACGACAAAGGTGAAGTAACACACGCAATAGAGTTGTTTACTGATATCTCCAGTAAGAATATTACAGAAATACGGATTAAGGAACTGGAACGTGCTGCCCTTCTCGATCAACTGACCCAACTGGCAAACCGATACTATATAGAATCGGAGATCGGCAAAAAACTGGAAGATTTCAGAAAACATTCAATTCCATTCGGGGTATTTTTTATTGATATTGACCATTTTAAGAGAGTTAATGACACGTACGGTCATGATGCAGGAGATCAAATACTGAAACTTACTGCTGATTCATTACTTGCAAATGCCGAACCTTTTGATATTTTCGGCAGATGGGGCGGTGAAGAATTTATAGGACTTATCCAGAATGTTGAACAACAAACTCTTGCCTCAATGGGTAATCAACTACGTGTACTGGTTGAAAATAGTTTCATTGAAATTGATAACAAGCCGGTTAGTATCACCATATCAATTGGGGCAACAGTAGTCAGGGAAAATGATACAGCTGAGAGTATCATTAAGCGTGCGGATAAACTGATGTATAGAAGTAAAGATTCTGGAAGAAATCGTCTTACAATTGGGTAATATAGGCAATTATCTACTATTTTTTTCAGATTTTATAGAATAGACAGATCTTCCTGACCAGAGAACAAGAAAATAATTCAGAGGCAGCAGCAGAACTCCACCGATTATCATAATAATCCAGAGAAAACTGCTTGTTACTTCAATAGTGTAATGCATGATAATTATATTATTAACAGCCTCTACTGAAGTAAGAAAAATAATAGCGCCTATAAGATAATAGACTACTAATACTATTTCTGAAAAAAGTGCTGCTTTTGTGAGAATTTTATTTAAATCTATCTCTGTTCCATACTCAAAACCTATTCTTCTACCAGTGTATAAACCAGCAAACAGCGCATAGATCAAAAGGGGAATAATAAATACTTTTATATGGATAAAAAGCAAAGAAGAGCTAATTAAGTAAAAAATGATAAAATACCACCAGCTCAGTGTATATAGATTATTAAGAATATCCCTCAGCCAGATTAAGCAGAACAGTACACTAACTGTCAGTCCAGTCAGAGCCATTGCATTGATATGCAGGCCAAACAGACTCCCGCACCAGACAAACAATTGAAAAGAGCTGAATATGAATAATATTGATATAATAACTGCTGCAAGTATCTTGTCTATTTTTTTCATATAAGAGCCTAAATTTATTTAGAATTAGTAGGTTTGTATTTTAGAAATTACACTACTGATCAATTGTATACGTATTTTCCTCTGTGTTAAAGAAGAATTTGTAGTAATAATCAATTTTCTTTAAGGATACACTCTGATACAGTTTTTATACTCATTAATTATTATTTGTTTTCTAATCATGTTACGGGTATCGTTTCAACTGAATTGAATTTTTTAATGATTTCATAGACCATAAAGCCAAGAACCAATAGTAAGGTGAGCCAATTCCAATAATCGATGATTCTTGAAATTGGCTTTTGAAGTTTCCGACAGAATGTATATAAATACTTATAACACAAAGACATATAAAAATCGGAAACTTCTAATAATAGGTCGATCTTTCAAAATCGCCTAATTTTGAAAGACCCTCAGGTTATATAAAACCCTCAACCGTATCATGTGTCTCTCCAGACAGTGCATCGCTGCAGAGGCTGAGATCCTCTCCCAGACTACTCAATTAACATGGATGAAATCTTGGTTTTCCACTCTATAGGCATAGGAACAGGTCGACCTTCTCTCAGAGAGATGTAACCTGCTTTTATTTGAAGATTACATAACAACTCATCACCGAGCATCACTCGCTGTCGAAAAACAACTACGACATTTGCACATTTTACAACTTCTGTCCGTACAGTGAGCAAATCATCCAATTTGGCTGGTTTGATAAAGTCCGCAGAGACAGAACGTATAACAAACACCGTACCGTCAGTCTCCATTATCTCCTGCTGGCTTCCACCAAGGTTACGCATAAATTCCGATCGGGCATGCTCTGCGAAATCAAGATAACGGCTATGATACACTACCCCACCTGCATCGGTATCACTAAAATAGACCCGAACCGGGTAGACAAACACTTTTCCTTCAAAGACACCTGATAATGTTAAATTCATGAGTGTTATGATAGTAAAAATAAGCTGACAAGTCTATGCTGGAGGAGATTATTATCAGCTTTTCATTTTGCAAACCAATTCCGGATCTAATAGGTATAGGTACTTTCCAGCAACTCCTCAGAAACGGTAGTCTCCATCTTAACCAGTTCATTAAAAATAAAGTCCAGATTTAATATCGCCTTCAGTTTCTGATTCTCATCAAACAGCGGTTGGGCACTGGTTATTATCAATCGATCAGTATAATTGGAAAAATAGAGATCTGAGGTAAAGGGTTCACTGTTTTCCAGAACATGAATAAACCATGTCCGGTCAAGGAAATTCTTATTCTTTAAATTTCTGAAAAATGAACCTTCACCATGCTGAGTATGTACCTGACTCAATCTTTCACCTTGAAGATTTGTAACGGCAGCAAACTGAATTGAAGGTTCTCTTTTTAGGAGTTCCTTAAGGTCGATCTGTATTTTCTCTGCATTAAGATGCTCCATTTCAAGTTTTCCGGAAATTCGAATAGCAATCTTCTCTGCAAAATGGTTTGCATTCCTTATAGCTACAGAAAAGTTTGACTCAAAAAGCCTTGGAATAAAGTGTTTTGCCTGAGCTATAAGCTCCTCTGCTGAAATACTCGTTATTCTCCCCTGCTGATACTGCTCCGCTACCCAATTGTAAATTTGTTTCACTCCAGGGTGCCGTTTTCCAACTGGTTCCGTCTCGCTTTTAACAACTGCCTCAATATTGTCATTCAACCATCTGGCAATACCGGCCATTCCTGATTTATCAGTAACCATAACCCGAATAGGACGATTTAAGATTGTACCGGTATCAAAAATATTATAAATCTCTTCATTTTTCAGGATACCATCAGCATGAATACCAGCCCGGGTAGTATTAAAATCATCTCCGACAAATGGGTAATTATTCGGAACAGGTGCCAGAATCTCATGCTTATAATACTCAGCAATCTCATGTATCACGGTAAGATCCATTCCATTAGTGCTGCCTGTTAACCCCGCATACTCAATTACCGCTCCTTCCAGGGGAGGATTTCCCGTTCTCTCTCCAAATCCCAACAAGCTTGCGTTTAATGAGGAGGCTCCATATAACCATGCGGTTGAAGCATTTGTATGCACCTTATGAAAATCATTATGACCATGCCACTCAAGGAATTCAGAGGGATAACCTACCTCATGACGAAGTGCATGAAGCATTTTAGGAATTGAACGGGGCAATACTGCTCCTGGATATGAAACACCATATCCCATAGTATCACAAAGTCGTATTTTCACCGGAATACCAGATTCTTCTGAAAGCCGTAAAAGCTGCTGTGCAAAAGGAAGAACAAATCCATTGAAATCCGCACGGGTTAAATCTTCAAAATGACAGCGTGGGATAATATTTTGTTCAAGAGCTGTTTTAACCACTCCAAGATATTTATCCAGTACAGCAGCACGTGTTGTCTTCATCTTTAGATAGATATGGTAATCTGAAACAGATGTCAGGATGCCTGTCTCTTTAAGCCCAAAATCTTTTACAAGCATAAAGTCATCAGCATTTGCCCTAATCCAGCCGGTTATTTCCGGATAGGTATGGTTTTGTTCCAAACATTTTTCAACAGCCCTCTTGTCACGGTTTGAATAGAGAAAAAACTCTGTCTGCCGTATGATTCCATTTGTTCCGCCAAGTTTATGCATTAGATAATACAACTGACTTATCTGCTCTACAGAATACGGAGGTCGGGCTTGTTGACCATCCCTGAAAGTAGTATCTGTAATCCAAATTGATTCTGGAAAATCCATTGAGACAGTACATCCATCAAATATAATCTTTGGAACCTCATCATAAGGAAACTGTTCTCTGAAAAGTTCAGGCTTCTTTCTGTCAGAGACATAAAGATTGTTTTTTTTCTCATACATCATTAGATATCACCCTCTTTATTATTAGTAGTACATCGTTTTGACAATTTAGACATGTTTTTGCTAATTTTGCGAATGTTAATTATACTCTTTAAGTTCGTATTTGTAAATACATATATTTTCAAAGCTTATAAAAAGCTAAAATTACAGAATTTTAAGACACTTTTCTGCCACATCGGCGGCAGGAACTTGCCCTTGAACCTGTACGAATGTAAAAATCAGGTTACTGCCCTACATAATCTATTTAACTTGTTAAAACCGTTGTAGAGTGCTAACATGGAATATTACAAATACACTGTGTATGCAGGATAAGGGGGGGGCAGTATGAAAAAGAGAGGAATAGCTGGTCTGATAACCGTTGCTCTACTTGCAATGTTTTTACTTCCAGGTTGTGTCTCTATGGATCAGATCAATACACTGGAACAGGAAATTTCTTCTCTGCAAAATGAGATGTCGGCAGTAGCTGAGAAAAACCAGGAACTTGAGTCTGATATTGAGATTTATGTGACAAGGCAGGAATTAACAGATGAAACAAGTAATTTTGTAACAAAACAAGATTTTGAAAATGTTCAGGAAGTCAGAGACAGTCTTCTTAATGGTCTATCTGATGAACTGCAAACTGCACGTGGGGAATTAGAATCTCTGGTTGGCAGCCTGGCAAAGGGTAACGATGTACGGCAGTTGGCCGAACGGGTTCAAAATCTGGAAGAGGATTCCAGTCAGGTTTACTATGTGATAACACAACTAATGACTTACGGTGGGTACAGCAGCTCAACTGAGATGATGGAATTTGCATATGGGCTGGTTGATATATATGATTCACTCAATGATGTTCAAGTCAGGCTTCAGAAACTGAAAGAGGCTATGGTACTTTTCGTAGAGGACTAGTACTCTGTACAACTTAAAGCATAGGATTCTCACTTGTACACGACAGACATCTGCTTCGTCGGAAAACGAAGTAAAAAATCTGGATTTTTTACTTTTGGCAGTATAAAAACTCACATAGTTCGTTGTTATAC